>NZ_JACJPL010000002.1 GCF_014696065.1 Leptolyngbya sp. FACHB-261
CGACCTGGGCAGACGTGTTGAACCGGGCGAACCTGGGGATGGAAGTGATGCACGAGCGCAACGCTCACAACTTCCCGCTTGACTTGGCTGCTGGCGAAGCAACCCCGGTTGCTCTGACCGCTCCCGCCATCAACGGCTAATTAGTCCAGGCTAGTTAATCAAAAAGCGCTCTCCAATGGAGAGCGCTTTTTGACGTTCTTTCTAACCTTCTTTTCGACCTCTTTCTTCATAGGGCTTCATAGGGGTTTCCGCACTGGTGTTTTTTGCGTTTAGTCGAGCAATCCAGTTTGAATTCCAACCCTTTGACTGATTCAGGAGTAGCAATTTCCGACTTGTAAGCCGACTCCAGTGCTACGGTATGATGGACGCTTCTTGGCCTTCCTAACTCGGTGTACATCAAGCGACTGGAACTGACCCGCTTCAAGTCTTTTGGTAGTACGACGGTGATCCCGCTGCTACCAGGATTCACTGTCGTTTCTGGGCCTAATGGTTCTGGGAAGTCCAATATTTTAGACGCCTTGCTATTTGCTCTGGGACTAGCAGGTTCCAAGGGTATGCGGGCTGAACGCTTGCCAGATCTAGTCAACAACAGCCAAAAGTCGCGCAGCACAGTCGAGGCAAGCGTTAAAGTCACTTTTGACTTAGAAGACGGCAACGATGGAGAGTGGAGTGTCACTCGCAAACTGCGTGTCACGCCGCAGGGCACTTACACCTCTACCTATGCCATTAATGACGTTCCCTGTACCTTAACTGAGCTGCACGAACAGTTAGCAGAGCACCGCATTTACCCTGAGGGGTACAACATCGTGCTGCAGGGGGACGTCACCAGCATTATCTCGATGAGTTCGCGGGAGCGGCGGCAAATTATTGATGAGCTCGCCGGAGTGGCCGCCTTCGACCGCAAAATCGACCAGGCTAAGGAGAAACTGGACGCCGTTAAAGAGCGCGAAGACCGTTTTCGCATCGTTGAAAAAGAACTAATTGCCCAGCGCGATCGCCTTGCACAGGATCGCATTAAAGCCGAAAAATATCGAAAGCTCCGAGCTGAAATTCAGGCTATGGAGCAATGGGAGGTTGTTCTTAACGGCAGACAACTACAGCGACAGCAAACCCAACTGCGAGAGCAAATCCGAAGCTGTGAGCAAAACCGGACTGAGCTCAGTACTCAGTTAGCAGAGTTAACTATTAATATTGCTCGCGCCAGCGCTGAACTAGAGCATGCCAATCAGCGGGTTAAAGCTCTGGGCGAAGATGAGCAACTGGCACTACAGTCTCAGAAAGCGACACGTGAGGCAGAACTGCGAGCTGTGACGCGCTCTGCTCAGGAGTTGTCTCAAGCGCAGAAAACCGATCAAAATACACTGATTCACCTGCAAGGCGAGGTTCAGGAACACCACGGCTCTCTGGAGCGGCTCAATGACCAGTTCCGCGGTCAGATTGAGCAAATTGAGCAGCTAGTTGCCCGGCAACAGCATCAACAGCAATTGCTGGCCCGGTCCCGCGAATCGCTTCAGACCATTGCTGAATCTTCGAATACCTCGGTGCAGCAGCAAACTCAGCTGCGCCACCAGATCGATACCCTGCTGAGTACGCTCGACCCACAGCGCCAAGAGCAAACTCGCTTGCGAGAGCGACTGAGCCAGCTTGAACGCCAGATTCAGGACCAGAAGACGGAATTAGCTCGTCTAGATAACGACTTGATTGAGCGGCAGAACTTGCTCAGGGAAAAGCAAGCTGAATCAACCGATCAGCAAGAACGGGTCCAGTCTTTAGCGCAATCCTTGACAACGGCGCAGCAAGAAGGGCAGACCCAGCAGGCGACTCGCGACCGGCTGAGCGAAGAGCAAACTAACCGCCAACGGCAGTTGGACCGCATCGAAGCTCGGGCACAAGCTATCCAAGAAGTGCAGGGAACTTACGCCACGCGGTTGATTCTGCAGATGGAGTTACCTGGGGTTTGTGGGTTAGTAGCTCAACTCGGTCAGGTCGATCCGCATTATCAGTTAGCTCTCTCGATTGCAGCAGGTGCGCGTTTGGGCCACCTAGTTGTGGAAGATGACGGTGTGGCAGCGGCTGGGATCGAACTGCTCAGGCGGGAAAAAGCAGGTCGCCTCACCTTTTTGCCCCTCAACCGCATCCAGCCCGCTCGCTCGCTCCCCCGCTTGCAGGCAAACGGAGCTATCGACTACGCGCTCAACCTGATTCAATTTGATGAGCGTTACATTGATGTGTTTGCTTATGTGTTCGGCAACACAGTTGTCTTTGAGCATTTGAGTGACGCCCGACGCTACCTCAACCAATACCGCATGGTCACGATAGACGGGGAGTTGCTAGAAAGCTCTGGCGCAATGACCGGCGGTAGCGCGCAGAAGAACAGCCTTCAGTTTGGTACAGGCTCCCCAGCAGAATCAGATGAGGCAAAAGCCCTCAAGGAACGCCTTCAGGAAATTGAACGCTTGCTCAAGCTGATCAACCAGAAGATCCAGGTGGCTCAAGCCAACATGACGCACCAGAGCGAGCAACTGGCTGAATCTCGCGCTCGCCATCGGGATGCTCACTCCCAGATTGATCCTCTCACTCAAGCGATTGCCAGCCTTAACGGTCAGCGCGACCGCTTACGGCAAAACCTAGAGTCAAATCAGCAAGAACTCCAGGCCAGCCGTCAGCGGTTGAGTGAATTAGACCAGAACTTACCCGTTCAGGAAGCCGATTTGCAAATCCTGCGTCAAGAACTGGGTCTGTTGGAGCAGTCTCAAGACCACAGTGAGTGGCAGCAGGCTCAAGCGGCAGTTAGCGAGCAGGAAGTGCGGCTGGCAGAACTGGACGTGAACTTGCGCAGCGCCCGTGATCGCCAGAGTGATGCCACAACTCAAGCTCAAGTGCTTCAGGAAAAGATTAAGCAAAGCGAAGCCCGGATTCAGGAGTGCCGGCGTCGCCAAACTGACCAGCTCAACCAGCAAACTCAGCTGACCCAGCAACGGCAGCAGTTGGAAGCCACTCTGGCTCAGCTGCAACAACAACTGGCCACGTTAGAGGTGCAGCTAGGCTCCGAAAAACAGCTGCGAGATCGCCTAGAACGCCAGTTGCGCGAGCAGACCAATGCCCGCCAGGAATTGGAGTGGCAATTGAGCCGGCTCCAAGAGCGTCAGCAGGAAGCGCAGCAACAGCTCGAAAGCGTCCAGACCAGTTTGCAAGAGTACAGCCAGAACTTGCCCGATCCCGAACCTGAAGTTCCTGCCGATCTCACTTTAGAACAGCTGGCTTCTGAGTTACGCAGCCGCACTCGTCGCTTGCAGGCTATGGAGCCAGTCAACATGCTGGCGATTGAAGAATACAACCGCACCCAGGAGCGCTTGGACGACCTCAGCCAGAAGCTAACTACGCTTGAAGAGGAGCGTACCGAACTGCTGCTGCGGATTGAGAATTTCACTACGCTACGCCTGTCAGCCTTTAAAGAGGCGTTTGATGCAGTAGACAAGAACTTCCAGGTGATCTTTGCCGAACTCTCAGACGGTGACGGTCATTTGCAGCTCGAAAACGTAGCCGATCCTTTTGCGGGAGGTCTCAATCTGGTTGCTCATCCCAAAGGCAAACCGGTGCAGCGCTTAGCCTCTATGTCAGGGGGCGAAAAATCGCTAACAGCCCTCAGTTTCATTTTTGCCCTGCAGCTCTATCGGCCCTCCCCGTTCTACTCCTTTGATGAGGTAGATATGTTCCTGGATGGGTCGAATGTAGAGCGATTGTCTAGAATGGTAAGGAAGCAGGCAGATTCCGCCCAGTTCATTGTGGTTAGCCTGCGGCGACCTATGATTGAGGCGGCTGAACGCACAATTGGGGTCACGCAAGCGCGAGGTGCTCATACACAAGTCCTAGGCTTGAAGCTGCGCTCTGGCTAGCAAGATGTGACAGCATGGGTTGACGTCTCTACAAACCCGTGTCAGGAGCGCTCGTGTTATCGTCGTGATTGATGATTAGGCGAATAATCGCTCAGCATCGGTTGCGCCTCTCCTCAGTTTCGAGACTCTAGTTTCAAGATTGTTAATCGGCAATTCGGATTCAGTAGGACACAATGACAACGACATCTGAACCTGTTCGCCAGCGCTCGTCGATCCTGGGCACCCAGGTGATCAGCAAGGCAACCGCCCGACGGCTCGGCGTGGTTTCCCAGCTCTGGCTGGACATGGATCAGCGGCAGGTTGTAGCAGTCAGCGTGCGAGACAACCTGATTGCTGGAACGCCCCAATACATGTCTCTGTCCAGCATTGCGCTGCTGGGACCCGATGCCATTCTGGTCGATAACGAAGATGTCTTTGAAGACATCAACGTTGATGCTTACACCAGTCTGATTGGCAGTGAAGTCGTCACCGAGACTGGGGAACTGCTCGGTAAGGTGCGTGACTTCAAGTTTGACCCAGGCAACGGTGAGATCTTTCAGCTCATTCTGTCCTCGCTGGGTATTCCCCTAATTCCCTCTCAAGTGGTTAGCACCTACGAGTTGGATGTCAATGAGATCATCGCTGTAGGCCGAGATCGCATCATTGTCACTGAAGGCATGGAAGAGCGTCTGACCCAGCTGACCGTGGGCATTCTTGAGCGTCTGGGCATCGGCAAGCCACCCTGGGAGCGGGATGAAGATTACATCTCGACCGTTGATCCCAATGACATGCTGGGCACTGGCTCCAGCCGTCCCTCTACCGCTCGCACCGTAACCACTCGGGCCAGTGAGGATATGTGGGATGACGACAACTGGTCTAAATCCCGCCCTGCTGCCCGCCGTAAAGCTCCAGAACCCTACTACGACGAAGAGCTAGAGGAAGCTGATAACTGGTCGGACGAAGCTGAGGAATACGAAGAACCTTACGAAGAAGACAACCGTTACCGCCGCGACAACGAGGATGCTTGGTCCGACGAAGAACCTTACGAAGCGCCTCGAGTCAACATTCCCCAGAAGCAGCGCCAGCCCGAGTACGAAGAAGAGAAAGACTACTAGGCTCCCCACCCAAGGTGAAGCCCCTTCTGGTCCATAGCTCGTGAGTCCCTATCGCTGGCTAAGCCGCTCTCTGGCGACCTTAAAGCAAGCGGGTTGGTATCGCTCTGTACAACCTGCCACTGGTCGGGCAGGGTCAGTCGTTGAGCTGGACGGGCAACAGTTGCTCAACTTTGCTAGCAACAACTACCTGGGATTGGCAGGCGATGAGCGCTTGATTGAGGCAGCAGTGCTTGCCACCCGTACCTACGGCACTGGCAGCACTGGCTCGCGGTTACTGACCGGCCATCTGGAGCTACATCGGCAACTCGAACAAGCACTAGCGCGGCTCAAGCAGACCGAGGACGCTCTGGTCTTCAGTTCTGGTTACAGCGCCAACTTGGGAACGATCACAGCCCTGGTTGGTCAGCGTGATCTGGTGCTCTCAGATGCTTACAACCACTCCAGCCTCAAGAATGGTGCGATCCTAAGCGGCGCAACGGTCCTAGACTACGCCCACCTTGACTTGGCTGACTTGGGCCAAAAGTTAGCGCAGCATCGCCAGTCCTATCGTCGCTGCTTGCTTCTGAGTGACAGTGTGTTCAGCATGGACGGTGATTTGTGCCCTTTGCCAGCGCTATTGGATCTGGGAGACACTTACGATTGCATGCTCCTACTGGACGAGGCTCACGGCACGGGTGTTCTAGGAGCGCATGGAGCTGGGTTAGTTGAGCAGGCAGGTTGTACTGGTCGGCCTTTGGTGCAGGTAGGGACACTTAGCAAAGCTCTGGGTAGCCTAGGTGGCTATGTCGCCGGTTCAGCAGAGTTAATCGACTTTCTGCGCAATCGTGCTCCCAGTTGGATCTACACCACAGCCCTGTCACCAGCTGACACTGCCGCTGCCTTGAAGGCTGTAGAAATTGTGCAGGCTGAGCCAGAGCGCCGCGCCCAGCTATGGAGCAACGTTACCTTTCTGCGCCAGGCGCTCTCTGGTCTCGATCTACTGCCTTCTGAATCGCCAATTCTCTGTGTCCGAAGCGGTGACATTCCGCAAACCTTACAACTCGCTCAAGCCTTGAGACAGGCTGGGATTTTTGCGCCTGCTATCCGTCCACCGACCGTACCAACCAGTCGGATTCGACTAACTGTAATGGCAACGCATACACAAACGGATCTAAGAAACCTGGCTCAAGTGTTACAAAGCTATGCCGAGGTATCCACAGATTCATCTTTACCTACAAATGTTTACTAGGATGATTGCTAGTGGATCTGCTTCCCTGCGGCCTGTCTAAAACCTGTTCAAAGTGTCTGCTTTTTATCAGCACAGCCTTGACCACGTTCTTTGCCTGATTCGACTCTCGACTCATTACCGTGGCTGGCTCTGTCGATTTCTATTCCTGCTGACATGCTTCAAGATACCCAGACGATTCGCCACTATCAGAGACTCACTGATGATCTCGCAGAGCTTTGGAGCCGGGGCTACCGGACCGATGAACTGCGCCTGTTCACCAATGGCTATCTAGCAGCTCTGCGCACTTCCAATGTGGTAGAGCCCTACGCTATTCATCGTTTAGAAGAAGAGGCATTACGCTTCCTCTACGACTCGTCGAACTTCGCCATTCCCGAGCCGGAACGGGACTACGATCTGCCCTGATCCTGGTTTGGAGTTGCCTTAGACCTTAGACCTTAGACCTGGCCTAGTGTTCGTCTGCCTTCAGCTGAGCCAAAGGTCAGGCTTATAGGCTCTGAGCAAGAAGTTCGGTTCCCCGAACCTTAGCTGCTGTTTGCCCCAACCCTTAAGAAAACCGTTTCTTGATAGGCTGGAGATAAATGAGCAGCTAATTCTGCTCCTTGTTTATTTGGTGCTGCTTTGCATGACCGAATTACCTTCTGCTTTAGGGCTAGACTCAGGCAATCCTGCCTCGGCCCCTCGCACCTTTGATCTTGACGCACTGAATACTCAGTTTGATCAAGCTCATCCCCGTGACATTTTACGTTGGAGCACCGAGAACCTAAGCCACTTAGTGCAGGTGACCTCCTTTGCAGACAGTGGCATGGTGATCCTCGATCTGCTGGACCAGTTAGGGGCTCAGTTGCCTGTCCTGTTTATCGATACCCTACATCATTTTCCGGAGACTCTAGCGCACGTCGAGCGTGTTAGACAACACTACCGCCTAGACCTTCACATCGCCCATCCTGAGCCCTCCGATCGCAAGGCCTTTGAGGCTCGCTACGGGGAACGTCTTTGGGAACAAGACCTGGAGCAATATCAGGTAGTTACGAAGGTGTTGCCTTTTAAGCAAGCCCTAGCCGATCTCCAAGTGAAGGCTTGGATAAACGGACGGCGACGCGACCAAGCAACCACTCGCACCCAGCTCCCCGTGTTTGAGTGGCATGGTGAACGGCTAAAAGTGAACCCCTTGGTTCACTGGACCAAGAAAGAGGTTTGGAACTATCTCTTGGAGCATAACGTTCCCTACAATCCTCTCCACGACCAGGGCTACAGCAGCATTGGCGACCAACCGTTGACAACGGCAGTTCAGGTTGGTGAGGACGAGCGTGCTGGTCGTTGGCGGGGAATGGGCAAGGTTGAGTGCGGCATTCACGTTCTCTAGGTTGCCTCTGGGCTTCAGACACGAACTATTAGGAAAAACCAGATAGTTTTAGGTGATAAGTACAGATTGGGGCCAAGGTCTAAAGGCTAGAGGACGATAGGCCAACTGATGCCGATGGATTAGTGGTGCTCGCCTGTAACAGTTCTTCGATCTGGGCTAGGGCGGTTCGCGCCTCACGCGCATGACCTAGAAGGGTCTTAGCCATAGTCACATTTTCGGCAGCCGCTTGCTCAGTAATATCGCTGCGGTGCTGAATGCGGTCTTGGAGGCGCTGGAGTTGCTGATTCAGCTCATCAACCCGATCCACAAGTGCTCGGATCTCTTTGGCAATGCGAGCAAATGCCTGACCGCTGACTCCTGCTCGGTGGGCTTCTACTGCTGATGTGAATGCCAGCAAGCGAATGTGGCCAGATAGACTGCTCAAGGAATCAGTGACGACCCGCAGCTCCTGCACCTCCTGCCCAAAAGATTGGCTATTCGCTAGAATGCGCCGGGTCCGTCGGTGCACTGACTTAACCCCAGCAAAGGTTGCTTGAAAGACCCGTTCGCCCTTCTGGACTAGTTGGCGGGTGGTGTCCAACAGAGAGTGTTGACGAACCACGACGTGGTGAGTCTTAGCCATCACCTCAGCCTGTTGCTGTTGCAAAATCTGGCGATGATAGCTGACTTCTGCCTGACATTGCTCCAAACGGCTGCTATGGTCTCGGACGCGGTTTCGTTCTTCTTGCAGTGAGTGCAGGTAGGCACTAATCTGAGCTTTTTGATGATAGAGGGACTGGGCAGCCTGTTCCTGCACCTGGACCTGAGCTAGCAGCAAGGTTGGCAGATCCAGAAGCGACCAGCCTTGGTCACAGGTTACAACCAGTGGCTCGTGAGCTAACTCGGCAGCACGGGTTAAGGCCTTGTGCATAGCTTCAGCAACCGTCGCCGTCCAGGGTAGCTGGAGATAAGTCGTTCGTGCTTGCTCAAATAAGACCCGAATGGGACGTTTCAAGAATAAATCCAGGCCATAGGGTCTGCTGAGCTGCTCCAAAAACCGCCGCCGTGACACCATCCCCAATAACTTGCCCGCCTCCACAAGGATGACCCCGGGCAGTAGAGGGTCTTCCTCAAAGCGACGAGCGACTAACTTGCAAATCGTCGAGCTGTCTACCTCAAACCGGTGAAGCGCGAGCTGCCTGAGCCGCAGATCTAGCTCTGGTGTTAGCGCAGATAACTCTGGATCTAGCTCCAGATTGGTTAAAACATCTGTCTGAAGTTGAGCGTTTATGTCTACATCCGCTTCAAAGATCAATCGTCCCATCCCCTAAGCTTCACCTGTGCTCTTTAGCACACTGACAGTTTCAGATGCCCAATGCTTACATCACGGAAGGTTACAGAGCCAAACAGCACCCAAAGATCGCTTTCTGTCGAAGATGCGGCGCAGGAGGGGCATCAAAAGGCGGTTAGAAGCCTGCGCTCACTGGATAAACCTGGCTGATCGAGAACGAGGTCAGATCAGGGAACAACAAACTGTGAACATTTTAACCACATCTGCCGAGGTGCCATGAAATTTTGTCTCAGAAATCCTGATAGTCGACCGAGGGGCTGGAAGGGTATAGATTAGTGCCGACCCTGGCAGCCTTGCGGGAATTGCATTAAGATTCGGGCAGGGTGCTCGGTCGGGACAGCGATAAGGCTAGCTCTAAAAAGCTTTTTGTATGACGGACTGCGAATGGATGTAAACGGCTCTGATCCCAGAGACGCTTCGCTCTATGCGGTGCCCCACCGTCCCCCGATCATTAACAGCGCTCAAGAACTGCGCTCTGCTCAGAAACTGGGGTTGTCGCTGCGCGGGGCTATTGCTCGCAATATTGACTTAAGTTGGGCTCTACTCGACCAGCTTCGGGTACCCGGTGGAGACTTCCAAGGCGCGAATCTGCGCGGCGTTTCTCTGGGTGCTGCTGATTTACGCTTAGCTGACCTTAGCCTAGTGCGATTGGAGCAAGCTAATTTAGCAGGCGCCGATTTGTGGGGGGCAGACTGCTCTGGGGCGCAGGCCCAAGCAGTGAATCTGCAAACCGCGCGGCTAATTCAATCTCGCTGGTTACAGGCCAATCTGCGTAGCGCCCGTTTCGATGGGGCCGACTGTACCAAGATTGACTTGAGTGGGGCTGATTGTCTGCGAGCAAGGTTTGAGAAAACTTGTTTACAACGCGCATTGCTGCGTGGCACTTTTTTAGGAGCCTGTAGCTTACAGGGGGCTGATCTTAGGGGAGCCAATCTCGCCGGGGCCAATCTCAGTGGGGCTAATTTAACCGGTGCGGTGATCACTGACGCTGACTTTTCCGAGGTGCAATTAGAGCCGAAAACACGACAGTATTTATTGAGTATTGCAAGTGGTATTCATCCGCTTAGCGGTCGCTCAACGCATGAGACTTTGCAGCCTAACCGCAAGAGTTTTCTGTTTTTCTGGCGGCGTTAACCTTGCTGCGGTCTCCTGGCTTTCCGCCTGCTAAAAAATGGAAACTTTAACAATCGGAGCATCAAATAAAAGCCAAAAAAGCAGTAACATCCCTGATACTAAATGTTGATAGCCAGAGACAAATTAACAGTCATTCTTGCGTAAAGCATTAATAAAACTGGCTATCATTCGTTAGATATAAGACTTTAGCTACACTTCAGAATCGAGTTCATCTTTAGATTCATACTTAGATATAACCTGCGAAGGATACCTCAGCAAGTTTAATTCCCCTATGCTGACCTCGTTGCTTTAAAAATTGAGGGATTAAAAAGATGGATGCTGCGCCTCATTTTCCATTCGCCGCTACACTGCTGTACGTTGTTGGTTTTATCGCTGCTGTAACTTTCGGCTCAATCGCCTGGTACAACTCTAAGCGCCCTGTAGGCTGGGAGAACAAGGACCGCCCAGACATCGTGCCAGAAGTGAAAACAGAAGAAAATCCTGGTATTGGCGAACCGAATTCCTAACTTTGAAACTGCGCGGATCGTTGCCTTGGCTCGCCTGAATTTTGAGAAGGCACCACAATAGAGGCAGCGATCCGTCAGGGAGTTTTTACCTTCGTGCTTTCCGGCCTCACTCAAACTAGTGCCCGTCAGCGGGAAATTGCTGAAGTTGTTCTGCGCAATGGCTGGGGCTACATGCGCCGCCTACTCACAGGGGGCAAGCCTGATGAACCCCGCCTGCCGACCCCCCGTATCCTGCGCAATATTCTGGTCGAATTAGGACCTGCTTTCGTCAAATTAGGGCAGCTACTCAGCACTAGACCTGATCTGCTGTCGCCTGAATACATCACAGAATTAAGCACCCTGCAAGATGAGGTGCCGCCAGTGGCTTGGGAGGAAGTGGAGATTGTACTGCGCTCCAGCCTGCCCCGACCTCTGGAGGAAGTCTTCGCTGAGGTCTCTGCTATCCCGGTTGCCGCTGGTTCGATTGCCCAAATCCACCGTGCCCGTTTAGCGGGTCCAGAAGGGCGGGAAGTAGCGCTCAAGATCCAGCGCCCTGGGATTGAAGCAATTGTGCGGCAAGACATGCAGCTATTGCAAAGCATTGCAGAGTTGGTTTCCCGCACTGATTTTGGTCAGTACTACGATTTGGTGAGTTTGGCTGAGGAATTTAGTACTGCATTGCAAGCGGAACTGGATTTTACGGAAGAAGGCCAGTCTACCGAGCAGCTACGCGATAGCTTACAAAATACGGACCTGATTGATAGTAAGCAATTAATCGTTCCTGAGATTATTTGGGAACTGACTTCGCAACGCCTGTTAGTAATGCAATGGCTCTCTGGTGAGCCTGTTTTGGCTCACGACCGAGGACCAGCGGGGGGACCCATTGCAGTCATGCTGGTAAGAGCCTTCTTTCAGCAAATTTACATTGATGGCTTCTTTCACGCCGACCCTCACCCTGGCAACATTTTCTACCTTCAAGACGGCCGAATTGCTTTAATTGATTGCGGTATGGTTGGTCGCCTAGACCCTCGCACTCAGCAACTCCTGACTCAGCAAATGCTGGCAATTGTCAATTTAGATGCGCGGCGCTGTAGCCAAATTATTTTGGAGCTGGGGGAACCGACCAAGCGGTTGAATCTTGTGCAGTTAGAGCGCGATTACGATCGGCTACTGCGTCGCTACTACAACCGCAGCCTATCTCAAATCAACTTTGCACAATTGTTTTACGAAGTGCTGCGTTCCACCCGCAAAAATGGGGTGCGCGTCCCTGGCAACATGGGGCTCTATGTCAAAACTCTGGCTAATCTTGAAGGCGTTGCCCGTAGTCTAGACCCAGAGTTTAATTTGATGGGCGAAGTGCGTCCACTGGTGGCCGATCTGTTCCGGCGGCAGCTGATTGGCAGCACGCCTCTGCAGGATCTAATGATGACGGCTCTTGATTTGAAATCGTTATCCCTGGAGTCCCCCCGCCAGATTGAGACGCTGCTCGACCGGCTGGCCACGGAAAATCTGCAGTGGAATGTAGCTCTGCGGGGCCTAGACCCGTTACGGCGCAGCCTGGATGATTCAGCTAACCGGCTCTCTTTTAGTGTGCTGGTGGGCTCGTTGATTTTGGGAGCTGCAATTATTTCCAGTAGTGATATCGGTGGCCAAACACCGGTGCCCTTGGTTTGGATCAGTAGTGTGTTGTTCGCTACCGCCAGCTTTCTAGGTTTATGGCTGATAGTTAGCATTTTGCGCTCAGGAAGATTACGCTAGAGCTCTTGCCTTCCAGGTAGCAAATAATACTTTCTACGGTTTTGGATGAACGCTCACTTGTGCTGGTTTTCCGGTTCCAGACTCGATTCACAGGACTGAGACTCAGAGGGAGCGCGCTGAGGCTAGGAAGTTACTTCCGTAATGAATAATGAAAATGCTAGAACTCAGCAAGTAGGACAAGGGTAAAAGCAGTTACCCCTGCAACCTAGACCCCACTTTGGCACTTTGCTGTACTGGCCATAATGGATCTACCCCCCGAAACTCGCCTGTGAATCGCGTCGAACCCAATAACGATCACAATTTGGGGCGTATCCTGCGGGAGCGCTACCGAATCAGCCGTTTGGTCGGGAAGGGTGCAATGGGGCGGGTCTATGAAGCCCACGACACACTGCTCGGTAACGTGCCGGTGGCAGTTAAGGTCCTATCCCGTGCGCTCATGGATCAACGGGCCCGAGTGCGCTTTGAGCGAGAAGCGCGCATCTGCGCCCAGTTGAGCCAGAAAAGTTTGCACGTTGTGCGGGTTACGGACTACGGCGTCAGTCCTGATGATGCACCGTTCTACGTCATGGAATACCTACAGGGCCGCAACCTGAGGGAAACTATTGGCGGACGGCCCCTACTACTGCCGCGTTTTCTAGCCCTGGCTCGCCAGATCTGTTTAGGTCTCCAATGCGCTCACAATGGCATCGCCTTAGAGGACGGCGAAATCTGCCAGATTGTGCACCGAGACCTGAAGCCAGCCAATATCCTGATTTTGCCGGACGAGAGTTTGGATGAGCTGGTCAAGATCCTGGATTTTGGTATCGCCAAGTATATGAGCGAGAGCCAGCAGGGGTTAACCAGCGCCTACATGGGCACGTTGGCATACTCCTCGCCAGAGCAGATGGAGGGACGCACCCTTGACTCCCGTTCCGATATCTACAGTCTGGGCATCATCCTCTACGAGATGTTGACTGGCAGGATGCCCCTGGCAGCAGAAAGCTACACCTTTGGTAGCTGGTACAAGGCCCATCATTATCAACCCCCCCGCGCACTAAAGTCAGCAAACCCAGCTCTGCGCATCCCGCCTGTGCTGGAAAATCTGGTGATGCGCTGCTTAGCTAAAGCGCCACTCGACCGCCCTCAAAGCGTAAGCGACATTTTGCGCACTTTAGACAGCCTGGAGCAGCGCTCTACGCATGGTCGACAACTGGGCGAGCAGATCGGGGTTGCGATGGGCCGCTCAGAGGCACCCACAACCACCAAAGCCAGCACGACCCTTCGACCAGAAGCATCACCCGGCGCCGATCTCTCGCCTGCTAGCCTGGCTGAAGTCGGGCTAGAGAATGAAAATCAGCAAATCTCACCCGCCACTGCGGCAGATGTAGTCTGCATGCGGGCTCCCTGGCCAGACGATAAACCCCAGGCAGAAATTGTCTTCCCAGAGATCATTCCCTTCGGTATGTTTGGCCGGCAAAACCTGCCAACCCTCTGGACCATGCTGGAACTGGAGCAGATTCACGCCCGGTGGGCCAAAAGCCCCTACAACCAGTTTTTGTTTCTCGGAGCCCCTCACCCCATGATTCTTTGGGTGACAGCGCTCTATTCAGTGGATCTCAAGCCCCGCTGGATGCCCTGCTATCTGGATCTGAAAACCCCTAAGGGCCAGCATCTTACCCGCTTACTGGGCGAGCAGGGTGAGTATCGGCTGCTGTTGTTTGCTCAAGGAGACCCTGGCGCTTGCCGCCGGATTTTGCGCTCGACCGTTGCTCCGATTCAGAAGGAACTGCTGCTTGACTGGGCCAACGCGGCCCAACTAGCGCCAGAAGGCCAGGTGAGTGTCAGCAAGAAGCTGCTAAAAGCGGAACTGGATAAGGTGAAGGTTCGGTTCATGACCAAGCTAGATCAGATCAGTCGCGAACCCTCACCGCCCCAGAAGCCCAGAGAGAGTGTCTAGGGATACACTCAGTCTTTACCGTGCCCCTTACTGAGCCGGATGCAACTCTAGAGTGACAGCAATGCGCTGCAACTTTGTCGCGGTGCTACTGGCTTGGGTGCCACGGACCACATCCAACTGAATCCGATCGCCAGGCTTACGGTCCTCGATTTCCTGGGCCAGTTCCTCGCCGGAGGCAATTGGCTTGCCATTGATGCCGGTAATGATATCGCCGCCTAGGGTCAGTTGCAGGTTGCCCAGCGCCACATCACGACTGCCACCATGCAGACCCGCCTTGGCCGCAGGACTACCACGCTCCACTCGAGCCACTAGCACGCCGCGATCAACCGGTAGCTTCAGCACTTCGCTCAAGGGAGGCGTTAGTGGTTGCACGGCCACACCCAGCCAACCTCGCTGTACCTGACCATAGGCGAGCAGGTCGGGAACGACTCGGCGCACGGCAGTCACGGGCACGGCAAAACCAATCCCAGCGCTGGCACCACTGGCCGAGAAGATCATGGTGTTAACGCCTACTAGCTCGCCGTTGCGGTTGAGGAGAGGCCCGCCAGAGTTACCAGGGTTGATGGCTGCGTCGGTTTGAACCATGTTGCGGATGGCTCGACCTGCCACTTCTGACTTGATTTCCCGGTTTAGGGCGCTGACCACGCCAACAGTTAGGGTCAGGGATAAACCAAAAGGATTGCCAATGGCCAGAACCTTCTGGCCGACGCGCAGGCCATCAGTGTTGGCTAGGGGAATCGGCTGCAATAGCTTAGCTGGAGCGTCAATTTTGATCACCGCCAGATCATTGAGCGGATCGGCTCCCACCAGTTGGGCCTCGTAGCGGGACTGGTCAGAAAGCGTTACCTCCAAGCGATTGGCATTGCGCACCACGTGATAGTTGGTGAGGATGTTTCCCTGCTTGTCCAGGACACTGCCGGAACCGGTGCCCTGTCCCTCTGGGAAGGGACGGCGAAAATAGTCGTAGCCCACAATCGTCGAGGTGATGTTGACGACACCAGGACTCCGCTGCTCGTAGACCGAAACGTTGACCTGCTCGTCTTCATCAAACCCGGTTGAGCTTACAGAGGTATTGAGACTCGCACGTCCCTGGTTGTTCCCTTGAGCGAAGGCAGCCGGTAGGGGGCCAGTAAAGACTAACGCCAACACCAACAGGAGGCTCAAACAGCAGCGCCGAAGGCGGGTTGGACAGATGTTCATCTCTTAGGTCGGAGGCTCAGATTCTGGATTTAGTTTTATTGTGTCAGGAGAAGACTTGTAAACAGCCCCCAGACAGAGCGAGAGAGAGCCAGCTTGAGCTACGCAATAGATTTCGGCACCAGCAATACGGTGGTTGCTCGGTGGAATGCAGCAACGCGGGAGCCAGAGACACTAAAATTGCCCGGTTTAAGTGTTACCCAAGCCAATAATCCACCCTTAATTCCCAGCCTGGTCTACGTTGAAGACGCTGCCAATGAGTGCATCCTCACGGGTCAACTAGTACGGGACCGAGGCCTGGATTTGAGCATGGATGCCCGCTTTTTTCGCAGCTTTAAGCGCGGCATTGGCTCCTCGATTCAAGGCTTTTTGCCTGAGCTGGACGGACGGACGGTTAGCTTTGAGCAGGTGGGGGCCTGGTTCTTGCGGCAGGTCCTGGAGCAAGTTCAGAAAACTGGACCGACTGACTCGATTGTGTTTACGGTGCCGGTGGATAGTTTCGAGCCCTACCGGCATTGGCTAGGGCAGGTGGTCAGTGCGCAGGGTCCTGCGGCTTTGCCAGTGGAACAGGTGCGTTTGCTGGATGAGCCGACTGCGGCAGCTTTAGGCTATGGCCTCCAAGCCGGTGAGCAGTTGCTGGTGATCGACTTTGGTGGTGGCACGCTGGACTTGGCCTGGGTGCAGCTCAACCTGGAAGCCAACGGCAGCAAGCCTTTGGGTTTTGTACTCAAGTGGGGCGAGAAGCTGTTTGCCGAAAAGTCGGGCCAGAGGCCAAAGGTGGCGCGGGTGATGGCAAAGGCGGGTATGAACCTGGGCGGCACTGACCTGGATAACTGGCTAGTCGATTATTTTGCGCAAACCCAAGAGCTGCCTCGCAACTCGCTGATCACTCGGCTGGCAGAACGGCTGAAGATTCAGCTCTCGGCTCGGCCCAAGGCCAGCGAAGTCTACTTCAACGACGAGACGTTGGAGAGCTACGACCTTAGCCTGGAGCGCAGCCAATTCGAGCAGATCCTAGAGGAGCGCGGCTTTTTTGCTGGGCTGGAAGAGACTGTGACCCAAGTGCTGCAACAGGCCCAGCGTCAGGGGCTCACCGCCAACGACCTGGATCATGTGCTGCTGGTGGGTGGTACGGCTCAAATTCCAGCGGTGCAGAATTGGGTGCGCGAACGCTTCGGCAGCGATAAGGTCCGAGGCGAGAAGCCTTTTGAAGCCATCGCCCACGGTGCCCTGCAAATCAGTCAAGGCGTCGAACTTAAGGACTTTCTCTATCACAGCTACGGTGTCCGCTACTGGGACCGACGCAACAATTGCCACAGCTGGCACCCGCTCATCCCAGCGGGTCAGGCTTACCCAATGTCGCAGCCAGTGGAACTGGTCTTGGGGGCTTCGTTGGAAAGTCAGCCCAGCATTGAGCTGGTGATCGGGGAGTTGGGTTCAGAGAGCAAAGCGGCTGAAGTTTTCTTTGATGGCGACCGTCTGATCACCCGCACTAGCAGTCAGGCACAGACTCAGGTGCAACCGCTCAACGACCGAGACGGCGCACGCAGCATTGCTCAGCTCAACCCACCTGGCTATCCGGGCAGTGACCGGATTCGGGTGCTGTTCCAGGTCGATGTCCGCCGTACTTTGCGGATCACGGTTGAAGATATTCTGACCGGCGACACGTTGCTGGAAGACCGGGAAGTGGTGGAGCTGAGCTGAGCGCGCGATCGGGAAGATAAAGAGAAAGGGCTTGGCGGTGCCAAGCCCCTAGATTAGGCGCGTAATAGGTAAATTGTGGGCGGGGGAAGTGGAAATACGGCGTAAATGGTGTGAATAAGGGGAATGGGATGGGGGACCAAGCCCCTACCGGGTGATGGGTCCGTACCGGGTGATATGGTTGTTAGCTCTCGGCGGGGGGAGCAACTGGGCCGCTGCGAACTGGAATTAGATAGGCGATTAGGGCGCCGCCGCAGAAGCCTGCGATGTTGCGGAAGATTGGTAGCCACTCGCTGGTGCGGGTCAGGACTGGACCCAGGCCGAAGGCGATGAATAGCATGGCCCATAGGGGCGAGAAGATTAGCGCCCACTGCCAGGCGAAGATCTGATCAGGCTTGCGGGGATGACCAGCGAAGCCGAAAATTACGCCGCCAGCGATAGCGCAAACCAGGGTCAGGACCCATTGCTCGTGGGGTAGACCGGGCACTACGGCGCAGCCACCGCCGCGCAGACAGGTTTGGATTGCGTCAATAGCGGAGAGAATGGCCTGGTCTTCGCCGTTGTCTCGCACGAAAAACTGATTGCCGTAGCGGGTTTGTAACTCTACCCAGAACACGCGTGGCAATAAAGGATAGACTGCATCACCGACGTTGAAGTTGAGGATGTTGCCGCCACGGGAGTCGGCTACCATCAGCACGCTCTTGTCGTTTAAGCCCCAAAAGTCTTTGACCGCTCGACCGGGTGTTTGGTCGAACTGCGTCAGCACTCGCACTTTCCAACCTGTCTCGTCTTCGAAGTCGGTGAGCTTGCTGCTAAGTTGCTGCTCCTGCACAGAGGTGAGCACGTTACCCATATCAATGACTGCGGTGGGCTCAGACGGCAGCAATTCAGGTGCATAAACTGCGTGTGCAGCCGGGGCATTCACCCAACTCACTAGGCTCAAGACCAGTGCGAACAGAGCTGATGTGAAGAGGCGGGAGGCGTATTTCATTGTTATGGGTTTCTCTCAACAGGCTACGGCAGAGCTAATAGCAGCCAGGCAACTCATACTTCTTTACATTTGTTTACTGACTGTGTGTAAATCTTAGTCTGAGTCGGCGAATCAGTCCAGTAGTCACTGGATGGAGATTAAGAAGCCTTTAAATTTGGGCGAGCTGAGGCTGGAAAGCAAGACCCGCAAGGCTTTTCGCTGAGTTTGCACGCCTGTTTTGCTTGCCGATGGGCCTGCAATTGAGACCTGCTCTTGAGTTAGCGCGGGGGTGGGGGCGAGTGCAGGGCTAGTTGGATGAGTTGGGTGGATAGGTTGTAGAGGGTGATGGGTGGGCGACCAGCGGTGGAGGGGACTGAGATCTTTTCGACCCAGTAGCTGGCTTCTAGGATGGCCATCTGCCGGTTGACCTCGGATTCGGGCAGGCTGCTTTTGAGCACAATCAGGGAGAGGGGAACGCGGGCGGTGCGGCTGCGGGGGTCGGTGAAGTTGGCGATGATTAGCAAGATGAATTTGGAGGTGGACTGGAGATTGAGGTTGCGGGTGATGGTGTCCCAGAGGAGGAGGCGAATTTGGGAAGAGGTCATTGGGGTTAGCGGTTGGGGATGGGGGTGTAGAAGCTGCGCAGGTTGAGCTTGAGATCGAGTTGGGCTTTGTGCTGTTGCCAGAGACAGCGCAAATAACCGATGACATCTTGGGGATAGTCAAAGCGTTGGATTTCGGTTTTGAGAATTGCGGCTAGGGCTTGTAGGGCTTGGTGGGTTTTGCAGGTGCGAATGGCTTCGATGCAGGCTTCGAGCCAGCAGGCTAGTTTGCGATAGCTAATAAATTGGCCGCCGCGATCTTGGCGGTGCACAAAGAGCACTTGCGCCCATTGTTCGAAGCGCAAAATTAGGCTTGGGGAGATGCCTAAATAAGCAGCGATATCACTAAGCAGGATTTGGAGTTTACGCGGGTCGATAACAGTGGAAAGATTGCGCATAAGAGATGGGAATTGGTCGAGAAAATGACCCCTCAACGCTGGTGGGAGAAAGAGGCTTGTTTAGGGTTTAGTTAGCTGGTTGAAATTAGGTCCGGTTCCCCCAGCATTGGGGGTTAGGGGGCCTCAAAATACGGCCTGTGGGTAGGGGCAGGGTTGTCCTGCCCTTACCGAGATGCCGCCAAAGGGTTAGCCACCCCGGTGGTTTGCCATAGCAAGTCGGGGTGGCTAAGTAGGTGTTAAAATCACCCGTTAGCCTCCTGACTGTCCATAGAACAGTTGAGGGGTTAGCTACTCAGAGGTTGACCTATAGCCTTTGAGTAGCGCTTAAGTTGTATGGATTGTTCGGCTGATTCGATAGGCAAATCCTCTGCTGCAAATGATTGAAGCTACAGTATCAGATAGTTGGGTGCTGTGCAATGGTATTGGTTTGCTATTGCAATAAGAGACCTACCCCCCCGACCCCCTTCCCTGCGAGGGAAGGGGGAGGCTCAGAGCTGACTTCCCTTTCTTCGTAAGGAGCATTCTATTTGATGTACTACTAGGGCTGTTGTCTATTCTCTGCTCTCCAGTCTGCATAGTTTGCTAGTAGACGCTTCAGCTCATTTTGCTCACTGAAGGTGTAGACAGTTTCGAGGGGTTCCTGACCAGGCTTCGCTACAGAAGAAGTGATGGCTTGAAAGTTATGTCCTACAGCAAAACGAAAACCTTCGAGACCTGGCAGGTCTTTTACAAAGGTTAATGTTCCACCTGGAAGCGTGCCCACATACTCGAACTCTTCGAGATTAAGCCAGGTATACAAGTCGTCAAAGTTTTTGGTCAGTGTGGGCAACGTTTGAAGGCCAGTGGTCATGTTTGCGTATATCCGTGCGTGTGTTTGTCAGATGGTTGATCACTCCACCTTCTATGGTTGCACAGTAGTCCAATAACTCGTGTTCTGTACAAAGTATCTGTACAAAGTAGTAGATGCTGTACTCAGCCCGTCTTGCTGCATGAAGTTGTAGCAATTTATAGAGGGCTTCTTCTTGATCTGTAACCTAGTGCATCGATAGCTTCAAAGTTATGTGACACATAAAAACAGTGTCTCTATCTCGTTTAGGCACTTTAAAAAGCTCAGCCTGCCGTCTAGAAGTGTACTCCAAGCTGAACTTTTCTAGCCTAGACTAAAGATAAAGGATTTCCACCAAAGTCAGATTGAGGAAACTGCACTAGTTGAGAATCCTACACTACTACCATTCGCGTTAGTATTATTTATCATCTCCTGAGCTACCTGCTTCTCAATCTGGTCAGTTTCATCGTCATTCAAGTACAAACACTTAACCTGTAAATAAGCCAGTACAGTACGGGCATCATTACCATGAATAGATTCTTCTTCAATTAAGGTGAGGAGCTTGGAATATATCTCTTTGTAACGTTTCTCATTATATTGACGATTTGCTTCTTGCTCCTTGGATTCCTGTTCAATTACCTCTATATGCTCGCGTTTAATTCCTGTAGACTTTTCAATCCTTCTTAGCTCGTTTTTAACGTCTTCACTTATGACCCCCTGATTCTTCCGAATTCCATCAGAAAACACCTGTTTGTAGCGGCGCAAACTCTTCCGATACTCTTCCCTTGTCCCAACAACTCGTTCTTCTATTAGCCTTATATCATCATCACTAAGCTCCAACGATTGCTGTATCTTCCTCAACCCAATGCGGGTGTAGGGGCTAGGAGGATACTCTCTCTCCAATGCATAATACAACTGTTGCTCGTATTGTTGAAGCCTCTTTTGAAGTTCTATCCATTGTCGAGAATTAATTTGTCTGTCAATTTGCTCTGTATGTTCCAACGCAAGCCCATATTTGGTTCTTAAGACATTAAGGACATCATTTCCAAGTGGAATTTCCTCAAGAAAGGCATCGGAGAAGAGAACTCTCTCAGAGAGCTTCTGCCGATAATCCTGCAAATTCCACTGTAATATCTTCTGCCTCCGATTTTCTATCAGCTTTTCAATACGGTCCTGAAGCCGTCTAACAATGTTTTGAAATGCATCATCTTGAGTTGGCCAAACCCTTCTATTATTTACGTGTTCACCGCCTTCAGGTAGGGGTTCAAGTTCGTGAAGCAAGGTAATCTCCCAGTTGACTGGACGGAGTATTACAGGAATAACACAAGCTTTTCCTGCTTCATGTCGTCTTATTGATAGCGTGAATACAGTCTCTCTTGCGTAATCTGAGCAGATCAGATCTGAACTCAGCAACAGCAAAATTACATCGGCTTCATTTATATGACGTTCGATTTCACACTTCTTATCTTGGGCCTCGATCTGTTCACAGTGCCAAACTACGTTTGTGAATAAATAGAGAGATTTAAGATGCTTCTCCAGGTCACCTACTAAACCTTTGTCTTTCTCAGAGAAGATATAAAACGCTTTGATTGGTATATCAAGTTCTAAGAGTTCAGACATAGCAGGGCACCAAGAGAATAGATTGGGTAGAGAGGGCATTCGATCCAAATCTGACTATTTCCTTCCAAGCTCCCTTTATCCACAAGGAGAACAACACTAAAGGAAAGATCAAGATAAATTTCTCATCTTCTTAGCTATAGTTCGGAGCCTGTCTTCAATCTCAGAGAATGCTTCATCCTCAGAAGGCCATACCTTTTTATTGGTAACATGTTGACCTTCACTAAGTAGCGGTTCCAATTCCCGAAAAGGTGTAGATTTCCAACTGCATGGACGAAGAATAACAGGGATGACGGAAGCCTTTTTAGCTTTATATTGGCTCAGCGAGATTTCGGAAACTTCACGACATAGTGCGGAATTGATGGAATCATCAATAAAGTCTTGACTCATTAGAGGCAGAATAATACGCGCCGAGTTCAGATTCTCTATCACCACACGACGTTTATTACTACCTGGTTCAACGTAGCCCTCGTGCCAGTGCTTAATTAAGCCCTCATTCTCCAGTGAGTTGAGCCGCTTTTTAAATTCTTTCCAAAGCCTAACATCCCTGTTGGATTGGCGAGAATACCAGCAAAAAACTCTGATAGGCGCCTTGGGAGGTACTGAAATATGATAGTTATCAGGGGGAGAACTTATTTCCATCCCCTCAATCTCTTTCATATCCTCAATTTCTAATCCACTAGCAGCTGATGAATGTTGACTCGGAGAAGATGGCAGACTGCTTGACAGTCTAGCAATGTTCTGGTGACACTCTTCGATCAGCTCATCAAGCTCAAATTTTTGTTCAGCACTTGCAGTTTTAGCTCGCTCTTTCTCGAAAGAAAATAGCTTCTTTCTCCATATGTCGATTGCGTTGTTCGAGTCTGAAGAGGAATAACCTTGGTTCATGCTTTATTGCTAAATAATGTTTTAATTCCTCGCCACACTCTAACTATTGAAGCTTCCGTGTCGAGTTCCATCTCATATGATGCAATGAGTGGAATGACAGGCAAAGCTACTTTTAGTTTTGCTGCTGCGGTTTTTCCGGGGTCTTCTAGCTTCTCCCGGATATCCATTAATAGCTGTCTCATCTCGTCTGGATACTTGTCAAGCGGAGAACTTTCAAGGTGTTCGACAGCTTGAGTGACTTGAATGATAGCAGTCTCTGCATCTGGCTCTGAGATCAAGAATGCTTCTGACTCTTTAGCAAGGAGTTCACCATACTCAACTTCGTGCTTACGAATGCTGGGTAAGATTTCTCGTTTGATTCGCTGTCGTAGTTCAAAGTTTGCATTAGCACTAGCGCTAAGGTCAAGCTCTTTCTGAAATTCACCGAGCTTTTCGTATTCAATTTCAAGAATCTCTTCTAGATGAATCAACCTCTGTTGATTTATTCGATCAGGACGCATGGAAATACACCTCTATTAGGTTTTCACAGCAAAGTGTTCAATCACTAAAGCTGTAGAGACTGACTGCGCAATTTAGTTGTTAGAAATCAATTCACTGGCTCTAGAACATTACCGTTACAGGTGATTGGAGGCAAAGCTGGGTACCAGTATATATTCACCGACCGATAGTGTCGTGATGTCAGCAGCCAAACAACGTGATCAATATCAACCAGAGTTGTCTGTTGTATGCAGTTGAATGCAGTTTTTTTTAACGCTACCTAAACGTTTAATGTTGGCTAACTTACCTCAAATATCTCTTGAGCTACCCTCTAAGGTAACTGTCAAGGCTAGAAGTTCTTGTTTTATAGCTAAAAACAGCGGTATCCATCCTTAAAAAGCAAATTCACCCCTTTTAGTGGAACCTTATTCTCTTTATCTCGACGCCGTTAGCCACAAAGCCAAAGGTTGCACCTTTACAAAGCTAAGGAACGCAGCTAGATCTCTAGCTAAGCCTCCCAGAATTCAGGGATTGGAGCCTTAATGAGCTACTAAGTGACCTGCCTCCCAACCACAGCCAGTGGCTGAGCACAGGTATAAATACTTATCTTAGGATTCACTGCCAAATTTTGAGGATGTTAGTCAAGATGGAGTTAAGGAACATTACGACTCGCTAGCCCAGCCACAGCAAAGCGAGAACGCAATAGTAGACTGATTCACATTGCACGGAAGCCGATACCTCACCGTTTTCTAAACTATGTTTCCTCAACAGCGTCCGCGCCGCCTGCGCAACCATCCCCAACTCCGGCGTATGGTCCGGGAAACGGTTCTGACAACCGACGACCTCATCTACCCGCTGTTTGCGGTTCCCGGCACCAACTTCGCCAAAGAAGTCAAATCGATGCCAGGTGTGTACCAGCTTTCCGTGGACAAGATTGTTGAGGAAGCCAAACAAGTCTACGACCTAGGCATCCCCGCGATCATCCTGTTCGGCATCCCCGAAATCAAAGACATCGAGGCCACCGGCGCTTGGCACGATCACGGCATGATCCAACAAGCCGCTCGCGCCGTCAAAGCTGCCGTGCCAGAACTGCTGGTCATCGCCGACACCTGCCTCTGCGAATACACCAGCCACGGCCACTGCGGCTTCCTGCAAACCGGCGACCTCAGCGGTCGAGTGCTCAACGACCCCACCCTGGAACTGCTCAAGAAAACAGCAGTCTCCCAAGTGCGGGCTGGCGCTGATGTGATTGCTCCCTCCGGCATGATGGACGGCTTCGTACGAGCCATCCGCGAAGGACTTGACGAAGCCGGTCACACCGACATTCCGATCATGTCCTACGCCGCCAAATACGCCTCCGCCTACTACGGCCCCTTCCGCGACGCCGCCGAATCTGCACCTCAGTTTGGCGACCGCCGGACCTACCAGATGGATCCCGGCAACGGACGCGAAGCGATCAAAGAAATCGAACTGGACATCGCCGAAGGCGCGGACATGTTGATGGTCAAGCCCGCCCTGTCCTACATGGATATCATCTGGCGCGTCAAGGAAGCCACCCATCTGCCCGTCTTCGCCTACAACGTCTCCGGCGAATACTCAATGGTCAAAGCCGCTGCCCTCAACGGCTGGATCGACGAGGAGCGCGTGGTGCTAGAAACCCTGACCAGCATGAAGCGGGCCGGTGCTGATGGCATCCTCACCTACCACGCCAAAGATGTCGCCCGTTGGTTAGGAGCAGGCAGCCAGCAAGCTCAACAGGCCGAGCCCAGCGATGACAAAAACACTGTCGCCCCCTGCCTGCGCACCCCCTCCGAGCAATATCAGCCGGTGAGCGAAACCCTGCTTCAGCCAGAAGTGCAAGTCTAAGACTGCACTCTGAAGGGTCAATCTGAAGCCCCAATCCAAAGCGTTCCTCTAGAGCAAAGACAAGACTGAGCTGAGGATCTGTATCCTCAGCTGGCAAGAACCTAGAACTCGGGCAAGGTAGGCATTACGCCTACCTTTTTTTTGGCTTTCTCTAACCTTTTTTATCGGCCAAGTTTCCAAAGCGCAGCGGCCTGTGCCTGCCTGTGCCTAATGATCAGCTCCAATTCTGGTCAGGAACTTTGCGCAAGCGTTTGGCCGCGTCTACCACATCCTGCAACTCCACCGGGTCACTGAGGGGGTCCTCATCTAGAGCGATGACCCGGTTGAATTCTTTCTGCCAGCGCCGCAGTTCTGCCACATAGGGTTCGTGCGGCACTCGCTTCAGGTCGTCCCCTTCTGGCACCAAATCGCAGATGCCGTTGTGTAACCACTCGCCCGTGTGCCAATCAGGCATATCAACAGCAGGAAATAAACAGATGCCATGCAGATCCATGCCGCTATTCACTGCTGCCAAAGACTCCTCGACCACATCCTTCAGCCAGGCTGCCCTGCCCCCACCTAGGCCACTGGTTTCGCCAATGATCATCGGTCGCTGATAGCGCTGCCAAACCGTTTGCAGTAAGTCATGGAGCGGCTTGATGCGGTCATCGTGGGGCTCTAGGGCCTGGTGCGGTCCCTGCGCTCGATACTCCATCTGACCAAACGAGTAATTATTGGCGCCCACAATATCGAGAATCTCCGGCGACCCGCCCAGTTCTGGGTGCTCTTTGCCGTAGATGATGTCCCAAGCCAGAAACGTATCGACGTAGGTTTCGTGTTCGGCAGCCTCGATTTGATCCGGTTGGTCGCGGGGAGCCACCACCTGAACCAGCGGATCGATGTGAACCATCCTCGCCTGCGGCTCTACCTCGCGAATAGCTTTGACACCAGCAATCGCCGCCTTGCACAAACTCAGCCTGAGACGAAAGCGATCCTCTTTTGTGGTTCCATAGGGCGCAGCCCAACCCCACTCACCGCCGCAGAACGAGAAGAAAGTGATCTCATTGATAGGCGTGAAGAAATAGGGACCACGCAGGCGGGGAATCACATACTCAGCGGCAGCGCGGCAGTAGCTGGCAAACCGTTCAGTAAACGCATCCGAGAACGGGTCCAAGTCATCAGGGTAGCCGTAGTGGCAGAGATCCCAAATCGGGCTGATCTGACACTCCGCCATCGCTTCGATCATCGGGTCAATGCGGGAGAAGTCATAACGCCCACCGACATCAATCATGGGCCAGGGAATGCCCTCCCTAGCCACAGCAATACCCAGCGACCGCAAAATGTTGTAGTCCTCTCGGACATGGCGGTCGTGCTGCGTTTCCTCAGTCAAGTCGCGCCGCTGTTTTTCCTTCCAGCGAAAGGTCGAACATTCAAAGCCAGAGATGAAGAAAGTGGGGAAGATACCGGGTCGTTGAGCCATGTGTTGAGCCCTAGGTTGAGCCATATCTTCAGTGCCCATTTATTGCCCATTTGCTAATTGTTTGTTTAGCCCCACACCTTATTTCTCTAGACCTTCTCCTTCGCGGGGGGTGTGATGCCGCGCTTATTGAGACCTACTTCGAGTTCCTTGAGGAATTCAAAATCTTCCTCGGGTAGAAGCGGATGGGCCCCGCCGCTCGCGTCGCTGAGAGCCGGTTGCTTCTCCAAAAAGGCAAAGGCCTGGCGGAACTGGGCAGGGCCTACTTCTAACGGTGAGTCTAGGTGGCAGGGAATAATGCGCTCAAAATTCCAACTGGCGACTTGATCAGCCCAGTCAATCGTCTCCTGGGGAGCCCGGTTCAAGATTAGGGTCTGCAAAATCGGCGCAACAAACAGACGCCCACTGCCGCGTAGGGCCTCAAACGACTGCTGCCACTTCTCTTTCCAACTGAAAGGAAACCAACCGAAGAAAGCTTTTCTAGACCGATCCGGTGCTTTGAGCGCATCCCGAATCGACTGTCCCAGTTCAACCACTTCTAGGCTGCTGGGGCGGAAGTAAAAGGCAAACAGTGCAATACGCTGCCAACCTTTACGGCGATTGACCTCGTTATCCTCGACTGTGTCGAAGGCGCTATCTCTAGCATGGAACAGCAAGGCGTAGGGCTCCAATTGCACAATAGCCGGTGGGTCTTCCGGCACAGAGAGCACAGAGTCCGTGACCAGTAGCGTGCGCGAGCGCTTGTGGAAGAAGGCAACTTCCCCGAATGGCCCTTGCCCTAAGTCAACGTCTAGGACCGCGTAGTCAAATTCATCAGCGAAGGGAGTTTGGCTGCTGTCTGCGGGGAGAACATGAGTGCGCTTCAGCGGAAAGCCGAGCCAACTCAGGGGCAGATTCAACGGAAAGCTCCACTGCTTCGCGGCAACAAACACCTGCGAATTAGGAAAGCGCCTAGCGAAAGGACCGACAAAAACCTTGTGCTCCAGGCCAGAAACCGTGGGCAGGACAATATATTTGATGTCCCCATGCTGCGCGACCAGCTCTTGGACCAGCCGAATGCACTCTGGCGTCGGCGCAACTGGCGCGTAGACCAGCAGGCCGCCAGCTTCCAGCTTCACGACCGTCATGCGAATGGGCACGATCACGTAGATAATGCCCTGGACCTGGTCGAAGGTCCAAACCGTGTCCTTCACGACCTCCGTGCGCAGGGTTCGCCGTCTGCCATAGGGGTAGAGAGGCACCGCAGGCCAAAAAGGCCACGACCAATCTTTGGGTTGGATGGCAGGAACCGGTTGCTCCTGCGTCTCCTGACCGTTCATGGTGGTTTTAGCCACTCCAAGCCCCTCTTACCAATCCTGCCAATATCAAAGCTTGAGATCTGGATTAGTTCAATCTCTAAAGGTTGGAGTTTAGCAAATTTCGCCTGGATAACCTAACGATCTTCTAAACCCACTGACTAAACCTCGGCTTTTTGTGACAATCTGCGTGACAGAGCTCAATGCAAGATGGGCTCTAGTTATGGTCTGAGCTGTGATCTGAAAGATTGCCCTATGAAAATTGCTGAAACAGCAGTGACAGAAGCTGGAACCAGGAGAATCGCCAGCCAGGAGCATAACCTCTACCTCGCCCAGGGCATTCAACCCCACACAGCAACTCAAATTGTGCCCTCTGGACTGCTACAGCCGTTCTCTGAAGCTCTGGAAGCTCAGCTTTTGGCTAGACACAAAGCAGTAGAAAAAGCCCTGCACCAATACTTGGGCAAACCTTTCTATTCTGAGCCCGGTTTTATTCTCTACCAAGGCGACTCAACCGAATTGCTCAGCCATTTAGGCAAGGCTGAAGTTAGCACTGAAATTGGTACTGAAGTTAGCGTTGACTTAACCGTCACTTCGCCCCCCTACAACATTGGCAAAGCCTACGAACAGCCCATGAGCGTGGAGGAGTACGTTGCCTGGTGTTCGGGTTGGATGGCTCAGGTTTATCAAGTCACCAAACCTAACGGTGCCTTCTGGCTAAACGTGGGCTATCTAGAGGTGCCGGGTCAGGGTCTCTGTGTGCCAATTTCCTATCTTTTGTGGAACCAGTCGCCCTTTTACTTATTGCAGGAAGTCGTGTGGAAATATGGGGCTGGCGTTTCAGCTAAGCGACGCTTAAGCCCACGCAATGAGAAGTGGCTGTTCTACACCAAAAACCCCAAATCCTACACGTTTAATTTGGACGACATCCGCGATCCCAATGTCAAATATCCTAATCAAAAGAAGCAGGGCAGATATCGCTGTAACCCTCTGGGAAAGAACCCCTCCGATGTATGGGAGTTCCCCAAAATCACGACTGGAGAAAACAGAAGCTCCAAAGAACGCACCAATCATCCAGCCCAGTTCCCCTTAGCCATCGTCGAACGAATTGTGCGCGCTTCATCGAATCCAGTGGAAATCGTGCTCGACCCCTTTGCCGGTTCCTGCTCAGCAGGCATAGCAGCGGCGGGTTTAGGCCGCATCTTTATCGGTTTTGAACTCAAATCTAACTACTGTGAAATGGCAGCCAACCGCTTTGAGCAGTTCCAGCAGGCTAGACGCACTGCCACTCAGCAGGGGTAGCGATTGAGGAGCAGATGCTCTTATTTCAAACCTACAGGTTCAAGCTGTTATTTCTGCATTCAGATCCCCATCAGCTCTCCATTCGGGCACCAAGAGCCGATAGAACCGAGTGTCTCCTTGCATCATGGGGAACGTAGCAGGCAGGTCAGATTTTTCGACTTGCCGGAAACCATGCTTTTCATAGAAGCGATGCGCGGCTTTGAAAGCATCAACTGTTCCTAAGTAGATCGCTCGAATCTTGTGTTCTACAGCCCAATGGCACAACGTCGCCAACAATTGCTGGCCCACGCCAATTCCTTGCCCACGGTAGGGGGACGCCACAAACATCTTGCGCAGAGCCAGATGGTGATCGCCAAAATCAATAGCTGCAATTGTCCCAATCACCTGGTTTGCATCTACAGCTAGCCAGAAGTTGCCATGACCTTGTTGATAAACAGTTGGAATATCTAGCAGGTCAGGTTGATCAGCTAGAGTGATCGGCAAGCCAAACTCTTCTCGCTGGACTTGCAGAACTAGCTCAACAATTGAGGTTTCATACTGAGGGTGATAAGTCAAGATCTGCATATTTGAAGGCCTCGCTAGTTCACAGCTAGTCAATGTCGGGTAGATAAATTAGGTCACATCCCCTCCAGAACCAATGGCGGTTTGTCTCGACTCAGCATAGGGCCAGCTGATCGTTTGTGGTGGGTTCAAGAAATTTTTGTAGGCAAGCGCCATGTGTTTTGCCGCTCGCTGAAATGGCATTCGCCCGGTTGCTGTGCCTAAGCCTGGACAGGCAACGGTGCGTATTTTTCGTATCTCCTTTTGATTGTGTTGCCACACAGCCAGCAACATTGCCCACATCGCCTGGTAAACATTGTCTGTTTGACTAATCAACATGGGCACTCGCATGGTTGGCGTATGGGCCAGGAAAGGATGCTGAGGATGACCCGTACCGATAATGAATGAAGTACCAACCGGTTGCTCACCCCGAAACTGCTGGATAATGTGTTCTTGTACGCGCTCCATCAGCTCAAGGCCAAAATAGCGAATGATCGCCAGATCAACACCCCCATCCATCAGCCCGAACGAGTTGCCTGCGCTCACCAGGCAATCGTAGTCGGTTAGTTCTTCAAAGTAACCAGTTACGATTGAGACTGCCTGAACCCCATCAAATTCTTGTCGCCAAGCACTGCAAAGTTCTTCGATCGGATCAACCAGAATGAGTTTCAGATCCGTGACCTTCACTTGATTTTTCTCTGGGCTCATTTCCTAAATGCCAACGCTCCAATAGTTGCGAGAAGTCAACCGGCTGACCCTCATAGTTCAGCATCTGTTCATTGATGGTCAGCCAGGGTTGAGCACTTTTAGTCCATAAATGAGCAACAGGTTTTAACCAGCGGGTATCATCTAAAGTCCCTGCCTTGACATTAGCGATCTGCAAATTACGCGCAGGATGGTGAAACAGCCTAGTTCCGCAATCGCCACAAAACAGGCAAGTGACTTGACGACCGCTTTCGGAGCTGCGCTGCCAGGCTTTCGGTTGACCTTGAGTGATCACCACAGCTTCGCGAGGCACTGTCATAGACAGACCAAAAGCACTTGAGGACTGCTTTTGGCACTCTTTGCAATGGCAGGCGTAAAGCGTCAAAGGTTCAGCGAGTAGCTCATAGCGGATGCGTCCGCATTGGCAACCTCCAGGATATGAAACGCTCATAGCCAGCTCCTCTCTATCGACTCTTGCTAACGTAGCCTGCAATCTCAGCTATTCCTCTCAACTTCTGCAGCAATTTGGCCCAGATTAACGGCTCAGATTAAAGTGCAGTAGCCAAGAGCAACGCCATTAGAAGCTTTGCGAACACTCTAGCTAGAGCATTTAAGCTACCTTATTCTCTAAAAGCCTTAAGAGACAAGCTTTGCCAGCCCAATCAGAAAGGAAGGCAGCAATGAACACCGAGCCGGGGGCAAATAGCAGGATTGATCGCATTTTACCAACGCCGGAACTGCATCCTTGGGCTTCAGGACCTGCTGTCATTGAATTACAAGAGCTGTTACGGGCACACGGTTTTGGGATCAAGGCCGATGGCGATTTTGGCGGCATTACCGAGGCGGCAGTGAAGGCATACCAACGGCAACAGGGCTTGAGGCCGGACGCGGTCATTGGCCCCAAAACCTGGGCAGCATTGAGAACAACCGTTCAACCAGGAACGCGAGTTCTACGCGAAGGCTATAGCGGTGTGGACGTGCGTGAACTGCAAGGACTGCTACAGATTTGTGGGCATCCAGTCAGTCGGAATAGCCTCTTTGACTCAGAAACCAAACAGGCGGTGCTAGCCTTTCAGAGACGGCATCAGCTTAAAGATGATGCCGTGGTGGGACCTATTACCTGGACCGTTCTTCGAGGCGGTCCGCCACTGCCCCAGCCGCCTAAGCAGACTGGCTGGTATGTAAACCCGCGCAAGTGGTGGTAGACAGGACTTACACAGAAATTTCAGCTAGAGATATGCAGTAAATACCTGCTGGATCGTTATAAATAGACCACAGAGCGCTGCCTTGAGAAGTCATGCTCGGTCACAATAGTTGCGATTGCTTGAGCAATTTTTTGGCCTCCAGAGACGGAAGGTTCGATCGGAGAGACTGCGGCATAATCGCTTGCCTCATTGCAGATGATGCGCAAATCTATCACAGGCAGAGCCGCTTGAATCGCCTCTCTGGTAATGCAGTCATTGAACATAGACAAGGCAGTAAATTGCAAAAGACGCATAACTGGATCCAAAAGCGGACATTGATCATAAATGGTACAGACTGTGGTGGATTTGCGGAGCGCCAGCACTGCTTTTAGCATCTGCTGATAGTTTCGTTGGAACTCAGTTTTCATCGCTGCTAACCGCTCGAACACCTCGACAGAAGTTGAGGCTGCTCCGTGAAGACTGTAGGCGTACCGTAAGGCATCATTACCACCAACGCTAATGAATAAATGGCTGGCATTGGCTGGTACCCGCTTGAGCTGTTGGTGAACATCTTGAGTGACATTGCCGTCTACAGCAAGCAAAGTGGCTTGATGGGCATCTGGCAAACAACTCTGTACTTGCTCAATAACAGCTGGACCTCCGGATACATAGGACGAGTTATCAAAGATTGAATCGCCCAATAATATGATGTGTGCCATTTTATAACTTCCATTTCAAAATAGGTTTAGCCTTCTAAACTCAGGCTAACAGCTGGGCTGATTGGGAAAACATCTCCTAGGCAGGAACTAAGATAAGATGGAAAGCCCTGAGCCTTGAGACTTAGGCGCAAGCCTCTCAATTAATTGACTTCCTCCATTTGGTCAACCAACCAAGCCTGTTGCGATGTGGAAACCTGAACTGCTAGCCCCAGCCAAGAACCTGGAACGGTTAAAAGTTGCCATTGCCTATGGCGCCGATGCCGTTTATCTGGGGGGGCAGAACTATGGTTTGCGAGCCCGTGCTGACAATTTCACCGACTACGATTTAGCGCAGGCTGTAGCATTCGCCCACGAACATAGAGCAAAAGTTTACGTCACCCTGAATGCCTTCCTCCATGATGCAGACTTTGAGGGGCTGCCAGAATACTGCCAGTTTCTCGAATCGACTGGTGTTGATGCGGTGATCGTGTCTGATTTGGGCGTGATTCGGGTCGTGCGCAAGTGCTCCAAGCTCAACATCCACCTGTCCACGCAGGCGTCTTGTCTCAATGCCTATGGCGCACGCTTATGGAAAGAGCTGGGGATCCAGCGTCTGATTGTGGGCCGCGAACTCAGCATTGCAGAGACTGGCCTGATTCGAGCGCAGGCCGACCTTGAGGTCGAAATGTTTACCCACGGTGCCATGTGCATGGCTTACTCCGGCCATTGCACGATCTCGAACTTCACAGCAGGTCGGGACTCCAATCGGGGAGGCTGCATTCAATCTTGTCGCTTACCCTATCATCTGCCCAGCAAGAGACAAGAACCCGATGAATTAGTGACCTTCATGTCCTCTAAGGATCTGTGGGGCATTGAGCAGATTGGTGCGTTTTTCCAACATCAGATCTGTTCGCTCAAGATTGAAGGGCGGATGAAATCTTCGTTCTATGTTGCCGTTACCTGCAAGGTCTATCGACAGCTAATTGATGCTTATGCAGAAGGAAGGTTGAGTGCAGATTTGCTCCAGCAAGCGGCAGCAGAATTACAATCAATTCCGCACCGAGACTATAGCTCTGGCTCACTAGAAACTCCAGCCGCTCAGGACTCAGTCTTCGAACAGTTGGCGGGTATCAATACCGGTAGTCATCAATACTTAGGGATGGTCTTAGAGGCAACACCTCAAGCCATTGTCCTGCAACTGGTTGAACCTCTAAGCGTTGGCGCTGAAATTGAAGTTGTTCCCTTTGAGGGAGAACCTATTCGTTGGCAGGTAAATCAGCTTTCCTCAGTGACTGGAGAGCCATTAGAGCTGATGCGCAAGGATAGTATCGTTTGCATCGCCAAGCCAGATCAGTCAGCTCGATTCAATCAGATTGCGAAATTAAATGTTGTTCGGGCCGCTCAAAGGGCCGCACTGGCCAGTGCAATTTAATACCTTCATTGCATCAATTCATGACCTGGAGCGGTGCGCCAATGCTCCAGATTTAGCTGAGGTTTTGTTAGAACCACGGTTACTAGCCCGACAGGGGAAACTGTCAGACGGTGAAGTCCACTCGTTAGCATCTGAAGCCCTAAAGCAAGGCTTACGTCCAGTTCTGGTATGTGACGTGCTGATGACAGAGCGGAGCATGACTAGAGTTTGCGAACAGCTCACCCACTGGGATCTCAACTGCTTTGGTGCCATTCGTGTCAGCGACCCCGGGGTTGCCTACTGGCTACAAACCCATTTCCCTGACCTGCCATTGCAGTTCATCGCCGAAACCGGCAATCACAACCTGGAAGCACTACAAGGTTGGTGCGATATTCTCGCTAGTTCGTTGGAACGGCTGATCCTATCAATTGAATTGCCCGAAGAAAAGCTGGTCGAATACTGTCAGGCGCTGCCTGTCGCTTGTGAGCTGTTGGGTGTCGGTCAGATTCTCCTGTTTTACTCACCCCGTCCACTTTTATCCGAGCCAAGCATTTCAGACGGCCAGGAGGAGCTGTATTTAGAAACTACTGCTGCCTTTGAAGAAGCCAGGGATCGCCATTTTCCACTTTTGCAAACCGAGCATGGCACCTTCATGTTCCTGGACAAAGATCAGTTCATTCTGGATAAACTCGAGCGCCTGCAAGCAGCAGGGCTGCATACTGTACGCCTCGATTTGAGACACTTGAGCCAGGCAGGTGACATAGCCGTGGGAGTCGATCAAATTTGTCATCAAATTCGAGAAGATCCAGTTGCGCTGCGCACCAATTGGCCCCGGCCCACCCGCGCTCCCTTTTTCAAAGCTAACCGGACGACTGCCCTATTCCCGCGCATGAGATCTACGTTACTTGAACATCGAAATGCAGCTTGTCTAGCCGAAGTTTTAGCTGGAGAGGGAGGAAAGTACGTTGTTTTTCATAGCCTGCGCCCCTTCGAAACTTCGCTTGCCAAAAGTATCCTACTGCCCACGGGTGAAGAAATCGCTATCCCTCAAAATCTTGCGTTCCGCGATTTGAGTGGCGAAGTGGCCGACAACTTTGAGTCAGAGCAGATTTTAATTACGGACTGGATCAAAAAGGTGACACCCGGGTCACTGCTGTTGGGACAATAGTGTTTTGCAGCTTATATGTGATTTTGACTCTGTAGGGCCAGGATGCCCAATCCTTATTTCCGCTTCAAACAATTCACAGTCACTCAAGATCGCTGCGCCATGAAAGTTGGCACTGATGGCGTTCTTCTGGGTGCATGGACCACTACTACCGATGCACAGCAAATTCTAGATATTGGCACCGGTACAGGCTTAGTCGCGCTCATGCTGGCACAGCGATCAACAGCAGCAATCGACGCAGTGGAGCTTGACCCAGAAGCTTGTAGTCAGGCTAGAGAAAACGTTCAGCGCTCGCCTTGGCGGGAACGCATTCAAGTTCATTCTGGCTTAGTTCAAGATTATGCTGTTACTTGTTCAAAGCGATACGAACTTGTAGTCTCCAATCCACCCTTCTTTGAGAACGCTAGCAAGACCCTCAAGCAGGCTAGAAATATAGCGCGGCACAATGACTTTCTGCCACAAGCCGACCTGTTGCAAGTGGCAAAGCAGCTTTTGCAAGATGAGGGCCGTTTGGCTGTGATCTATCCGCCTGAGCAAGCCCAAAGCTTTCAGAGCAAGGCTGCAAGTTTTGGCTTCTTTTGTAATAGAGTCTTATGTGTCAAACCAACTCTTGAAGGTCCGATCAAACGTATTTTAATGGAACTGAGCAAAAGCAAATTTTCCTATCAAGAAGATACCATCGCTATCGAGGCAGCTAGACGCTTGTACACAACCGAATTTATCAGCTTGATTCGAGATTTCTACTTGAAGTATTAGCCCATGCTGGACCCATTTGATACGGAGCTCTATCTCAGTTCTGAAACTGACGAATTGTTTGAGAAGGGACCGTGGCCCAAGCCATTTGTCTTCAATGAAGAAGTGGTGCGGGTTTTCGATGATATGGTCTCACGCTCAGTCCCCTTGTATCGCCAAGTCGTAGCCTGTGCGGTTCAATGGGCTAGAGCTTACTATCAAGCAGACACCCGAATTATCGATGTTGGCTGCTCTACTGGCACCTTTTTAGAACTACTGGGACGCTTCTTGAAGCAGCCAGCTACATTAGTGGGCATTGACAATTCTCAAGCCATGTTAGAGAAAGCTCAACAGAAGTTAGTTCAGCTGCAACCGACCCATCAGATCGAGCTCATTTGTGCCAACGCTGAGCATTGTTCGTTCGAAAATAGCAGCGTGGTTGTCATTAACTACACTTTGCAGTTTCTTCCTCTACACCAGCGTCAGAAACTACTCCAAAAAATTTACCAAGGATTGGTTCCAGGTGGGCTTCTTTTCTTGAGTGAAAAGGTCAAATCAGCACATCCACGGTTTCAAGAAACGATTACGCTTCACTACGAGGCTTTCAAAGCCCGCAATGGCTATGCCCGTCTAGAAATTGAACGCAAGAAAGAAGCGCTGGAAAATGTTTTAGTTCCCCTCACGGAAGCGCAACAAGTACAAATGCTGCAAGATAGTGGGTTCGCTCAAGTTGACTCGCTGCTCAAGCTGCACAACTTTATCTCATTGGTCGCTTTGAAGTAGGGATAGCCTGATGCTGGATGCAACCATTGGTTACATATCACCTGATTACCTGGAGCTTTACGACGCCGCTTTTGATCGAGAGGCTATCTTAGCCCTGCGACAAGAACGCCAGGCTAAGTTGTTCGAGCCTCAGGCCAGGCAGTATCACGGCGCAGTTAAGACTATTCGAGATCTTCAGAGCGACTGGTCTGACTTTTCAGGAACAGTTGTGAAAGTTGGTCGTGCAGATGAACTTTCAGCAGAACAACAGCAGCGTTTACATGAGGCTCTCCAAGTCTTTTGCCCTTGGAAAAAAGGTCCGTTTGACCTGTTTGGCATTACCATCGATAGCGAATGGCGTTCCGATTGGAAATGGGCACGGCTCCTGCCTCACATTCACTCCCTTAAGGATCGCAAAATCGCAGATATCGGTTGCCATAATGGCTATTTCATGTTCCGCATGGCCAATGAGCAACCGGCTTGTGTCATTGGCTTCGAGCCGGTTGCCAAACACTTTTGGAACTTCCAACTAATCCAAAACATTGTCCAACAGAAAACGCTGACATTTGAGCTGTTGGGGGTGGAGCATATGCACTTTTACCCCCACTTCTTCGATACGATTTTCTGCTTAGGTATTCTCTACCATCATCCTGACCCGATTGGCCTACTGAGCAAGATGCGGCAAGCTTTAGCTCCTCACGGTGAAATCATCATCGATTGTCAGGGAATTCCAAGCGAGCTACCTGTAGCGCTGACCCCGCGCAAACGTTATGCCCAAGCACGCGGCATCTGGTTTCTACCCAGCCAATCCTGCCTGGAGAATTGGCTAGCGCGGGCGGGCTTTACGAATATTCGCTGTTTCTTTGCTGAGCCGCTTTCGGTCGAGGAGCAGCGTCGCACCGCCTGGGCTGATGTGAATAGCTTGCAGGAATTTCTCAACCCTGATAATCCCTCACTGACTATCGAAGGCTATCCTGCCCCGTGGCGCTATTACGTCATTGCTACCCGCTCAACCTAACGAAGATGGTTCCTGCTACTCGTCAGTTTTAACGTGGAAACTCAGGCCAACGCAGCCACTCTATAGAAGTGGGAGAAAGAGGTGAGAGAATATACGGTCGTGGTAGAAGAGTTCAATGGCTTCGACCTGACTTTCAATCTTGGCTTTCAATCCGACTTTTGATATGCAACGATACCCGATGACGCCCTAATGACGCTAAATACTAAGGCTCCATGAAACATAGCAAGATAGCAATTCTTCGATGGTTCCTGATTGGACTGCTCATTGCTTTAGTGATTTGGCTGCTCAATAAAGTTGACATTGAGCAAGTCCGAGAGCGGGTTGATCAGTTTGGCATCTGGGCCCCTGTCATTGTCTTTGGCCTACGCTTTACCAGCGTGATTGTGCCAGTATTGCCGGGAACTGCTTACGCGGTTTTGGCGGGCGGGCTGTTCGGATTTGTTCAGGGTTTTCTGGTGATAGCGCTGGCGGACTTAGCATCCTGTACGTTCAATTTCTACATTGCTCGGCGCTATGGACGGGGCTTAGTTGAAAGATTTGTCGGTCAGCAATTTATGGAGAAGGTCGATCGCCTGGGCAAACGACATCTGGAACGCAACTTTTTTCTGATGGCAGCCTTTCTGATGACAGGGCTATTCGACTTTGTCACCTACGCTGTAGGACTGACCCAAACCTCCTGGCAAAGCTATCTATTAGCGCTCATGGCTAGCATTCTCATTGCCAAGCCCCTCTGGGTAGCGGCTGGAGCTGGAATATTTGAAGGCAGCCAGCTCCTCTTAGGGTTTGCGCTACTGGCGGCGTTTGGCATTGGCGCTGTGACAGCGGTTGTCCAGCGGCAACCGGATCAGTGAGCCATCGGGCTCAAAATGAACCCATTGACAGGTGAGATCGCCTGTGAGCCTTGCCATGAACGATAGTGCGATGAATAACAATAACTTTTGAACCAGATTTTAAGGCTAGATCTTAAGACCAAATTGCAAACATTCAGAACCACCGGGAGAGCCATCAATGCCACGCGAAGTTACTGACCAAGACGGCATCACTTGGACCTGCGCCCAAGCTTATGCAGGTCTTTCATCTGACGAAGAAAGCCAAAGCGCTGCGCAAGTCAAAGGAGAACCGGATCTCTATCACGTCGTTTGCACACCGAGTGGGGGCGCTCAATCTGTACGGCTTCAGTTGAAGGGAAATTGGCAAGAATCCTACTCGGATGAGGAATTGCTTCAGCAAATAGAGACAGGACGCAAGTGAGAACCATCGGGATTCAATCGAATGCAGATTCGGGACAATGCACAGCAGATTGAGATCTATAACAGCGGTCTTCTGGTATTTCTATACGACGAGGCTAATCGTGAGCTGATCAATCGAGCCAATCCCGGCTTGCTCGCTGGTTTTGCTGGGGAAGAGGACCTACAGGATGAACGTCTAAAGGAGGTCGCACAGCAAAGGCTCCTGGTTGTCTATGAGTTGCAACAGGACGATTCGTTGGGCATTGATGTGTCAGTTGGTCCGAGTCTTTCGGAAACGGAAAAGCAATCGGCAGCTTGGTTAGCTCCCCAGATAGCCGAATCAGTTTGCCCAGTGGCAAGCTATGCATTGAATCCTATGATTCACTCCAACTGGGTTCTGAAACTCCCACTGATCCAGGTGCAGTTCTTGAGGTTCCACTAGGAGGTTATGTGCTGACGCTGCATCGGATTGACTACGACGGTTTGAAAGCAATGGGCATGGCTGATCTAAATGATTATCAGGGTCCACAGGAATTTATTAGCCTGGCTCCAGAGGCAAAAGCTGACCAGAGTTCCCCCTCAGAGGTTCTTTTGCTTTTTCCAATTTCCTAGACACATCGCAGGCGCAAATACCCTTCAGCCGTAGCACTCAAGTCGCAGCGACCTGCCCTGCCTCCGAGCGAAGGGTAGCCGGTAGGCAATGTTAAACTTCCCACCAGCCATTAGTTTGCAGTTGCAATCTGAGGGTCAGTCATCTGGAGCTTGGTTGAGGCTCCAGGTGGCGCTTTGAGAACGTAACTATGAACCGTCGCTTTGCCCGCAAAACGCGCAAGGTTTAACCCAGTTCTGAAGCCTCAGCCTAAGCGCCTCATTCAAATTCTTCTACAATGCACCCTCGCGCCTTTTGCAGAAATCTGCGAGAGGCGTTTTTTTGCCAAGACCGATGAGCTACCCCTGCTGGCCAGTTAAAGTGAGAGCAGTCTCATCTGATGAATGTCTCATGAGTGTTGTGACGCCCAAGCGGTTCACCGTCGATGAATATCACCAGCTGATCAAACTCGGTTTTTTGACGGAGGGAGATCGGATTGAGTTGATTCGCGGGGAACTGATTCAGATGGCTGCGAAGGGAACACCTCATACGGTCTGTAGTTCCATCCTGTATCGCCAATTAGATCGGCTTTTGGGAGACAGAGCTGTCATTCGTGGGCAAGATCCGATTACTCTCTCCAATCAGAGTGAGCCCGAGCCGGATGTTGTTATCGCACGAGGCAGAGATGAGGATTACTTGGCTCATCATCCTTATCCTGAAGACCTTTTGTTAGTCGTCGAGATCTCGGACACGACGCTAGACTACGACCAAACCACAAAGCTGGCTTTGTATGCTGAAGCAAGAATTCCTAATTATTGGATCGTGAATCTGCAAGCTCGTCAGTTGGAGCGCTACAGCCAACCCTACGAAACGAGCCAAGGCAAGTTCAACTATCTCAACAAGCAAATCTCTCTTGCAAACCAGTTAGTTTCCATCCCTGGTTTTGGAGATGCGACGCTGAACTTGAACCGAGTTTTCCTAGAAAGTGCCATTGATAAGTGAACGGTCAGAATAGAAGCTTTAAATGAGGGGATTTGCCTTAAGCACAAAGGAATTAAGTGCTACACTCGGAGCGCTTTTCCCCGATGGCAGCGATGGTCAATTCCCCAACAGAGACATCCAGCAAGCAACATCCAACAGCAGCCCTGATCGTTGGCGCGGGTCAGGGAATTGGTTTAGAGTTTGTGCGCCAATTGCTACAGGACAACCGTGCCGAACGCATCTACGCCACCTATCGCAACCCACACTCAGAGCTAGTGACGCTTGCCGATTCTCGCTTGCGTTGTCTGCCTCTCGACATTACTGAAGAGACACAGATTGCCACTGTCGTTCAAGAAATCCAAACAGAAACAGCAGCACTCCATACTGTCATTAACTGCGTAGGCGTGCTGCATGAAGGCACCATCCAACCGGAGAAGAACTTGCGACAACTGAATGTAGAGCAACTCACGCGCTACTTTCAAGTGAATAGCATTGGTGCAGTGCTATTGGCAAAACATATCCAGCCCCTGTTGAAACATAAGGACCGCGCCATCTTAGCGACCATCTCTGCCAAAGTCGGCAGTATTGGCGATAACCAATTGGGCGGCTGGTATGGTTATCGTGCCTCGAAAGCAGCATTAAATATGTTCATGCGAACCACCGCAATTGAATATAAGCGAACCTGCCCACAGGCCATCGTTGTCACCCTCCATCCCGGCACAACCGACACCCAATTATCTCGCCCCTTTCAGCGCAGCGTTCCACCAGAAAAACTATTCTCTGTTGAGCGGACAGTTCAGCAACTGCTGACTGTTTTAGAGCAACTACAAGCAAGCGATAGTGGCGAATTCTTCTCCTGGGACGGCAGCCGCTTACCCTGGTAAGTTCGAAGCTTGGGTTCAGGAGACAGTTGTAGTTAAGCTCGGTTGGTTACGAGCAGCACCCGCCAACACCAAACAGAGGATCGTAATTGCCCTCTGCCATTCCTTCCGAATTACTGGCTCCTCCACAGAATCAAACAGACTAACCAAGCGAGGAATGGCCTGCTCCAAGGCAGCAGAAGGCACCGAGCGATGTAAGTCAATCAGATGTGTCAAGCTTTCTTGCCGATTCAAGAAATTAACGACCCAACGAGTCGTATGGTCGGGACTATCGGGTACACGCTGCATTCCTAGTTCAAACTTCAACCAATGATAAAAAGGTGGTAGACGTTCGGCCAGGATTGCTCCGGCGGTTGGCAGAGTCTGCCGCAAAAGCCCAACATCTAATCTACTCAACTGCTCCTGAATCGAAGATTCTACCAGCAATTCCTGTTGGCTCAAGGACAGCAATCTTTCAACTTCCTGCACAGAAAAATCAAGCTGTTGGGCAAACGTAAGCAACATTTCTTTCGTTTCGTAATGGCCTTAAGTTCAAGTTATCAATCGGTTGATTGCGCGTCTCTGAGCTACCTCATAGACACAGATCAATCCCCCTAGCAAGTTTTGCTGTTATGCTCACGCTTAGGCTGTACAACGGAGACTTCAAGTCAAAACTGGGTGCAAATCCCCCAACAACAGCAGGAAAATCATGAAAGTAGTTGTCATTGGTGCAACTGGAACTATCGGTCAGGCCATCATTCAAGCTCTCTCAACTCGTCACCAAATCGTGCAGGTGGGCCGATCTAAGGGGGAGTATCAGGTGGACATGACCTCAAAAGACTCAGTGCAAAAACTCTTCGAGACAATTGCTCCGTTTGATGCCGTTATTAGTGCAGCGGGTCAAGCTAGATTCAAGCCTCTGGAAGCCTTGACCGACGAAGACTTTCAATTCAGCCTGGGTCACAAGTTAATGGGCCAAGTCAATCTGGTAAGGGTAGGGCTAGGTTATGTCAACGACAATGGCTCATTCACCCTAACGAGCGGAGTTCTAGCTGGCGAACCAATGCCTGGTAGTGCTGCCATTAGCCTAGTGAATGCAGGAGTGGAGGGCTTTGCAAGGGCAGCAGCTTTGGAAGCACCCCGTAGTATTCGGGTCAATGTTGTCAGTCCGCCCTGGGTGAGCGAGACACTAGAGGCAATGGGCAAGAGCGGGTCTGATGGTCTGCCAGCTGCGCAGGTCGCTGCGGCTTATGTAGAGAGTGTAGAAAGCCAGCGCACAGGCGAGATTCTAGACGCTCGATCCTTCGGTTCTTAAGGCATTGAGTTACAACGACTCAAAACCCTGAAGCTAGAGAGTTTAACTTGAATTAGGAAATAGATAGAAGCAAACCCTATGGCTCTTTTACCGGCCTGGTATTTTGATGAATCTAAAATGGCTGGGGTTGATTTTAAATCTATAGACCAGGTCGAAGCATTTGACCAAAAGCAGCTATCCAGCACACCTGAGAAAGAGCAGGCTTTGGTAGCGCGGCTGGGAATTGGCTCAGGTCACACAGTTGTCGATTTGGGAGCAGGAACTGGTGCCTTTGCGATTCGGGCTGCGCTCAGTGGCGCTGCCGTGGTTCATGCTGTGGATATCTCACAGGCAATGCTCACTTATGCCGAGAATAAAGCGCAGCAAGCGGGGGTTGAGCAGATCCAATTTCACCGAGCTGGGTTCTTAACTTATGACCACGAGGGCAACTTAGCTGACTTTGTGATCAGCAAGTATGCACTGCATATCCTGCCCGATTTTTGGAAGATGGTTGCGTTTCTACAGATTGCCTCGATTTTGAAACCAGGCGGTGTTTTCTACTTACGCGATGTCATCTTTTCGTTTCCTCCTTCTCAATACGAAGCTGGCATCAATGCTTGGATTGAGCGGGCCGCTAAACCAGAGGGCTGGACAGCTAGCGACTATGAGCTGCACGTGCGAGAAGAACACAGTACGTTTGCCTGGATAATTGAAGGGATGCTGACCCGAGCTGGTTTCGAGGTCGCAGAAGCCAATTACTTGTCGCCAACTGCTGCTGAATACCGCTGCATTAAGTCAGGCATTTAGTGAGATAAAACAACCAAGTGCAAAACAACCAAGAATTGCTGAATTAAAGATTACACCTCAGCCGCATTTAATCTGCGCCCAGTAAGGGAGGACGCAGGCACAGATAGGCTAGAGGGCCAAACAACGGGATGAAAGCAACCAGGCGAAAGAGCTGAGAATCGCTACTCAAACCCCGGCGTGCCATGTCGTCACTCAACAAGGTTGGAAAGGGAAACAGGAAGCAAAACAGAAGAAACGCCAAACTCATGGCGTGAACAAAACGGTTCGTTTGAAACTCCTGACTAAAGGCTGACCAATCACCAAAGAATAAGGCGAACGCTAGCAAAACAATCGTGCTAAAGGCCAAAATAAGGCCGGTCGAACGTGAATCCAGCCACTTCAACCAGGTGTCTTTGTGCCCCGAGAAACTTTGATTGGGCTCACGCAGGGCTAGGTAGGGAATCAGGCCAAGCACTCCTGTTGCAACAGAGGCCAGCATAAAGGCCCAGGCAGGCACTCGCTGCATCCTGCCATCGGCAAAGGTCAGGCAACTGTAGATCAGTAACCAGATGCCAACCAGGCTGAACAGCGACACAATCACCGGATTAATAGTCGGTATTTGGCCCGAAAGCAGGGTTTGCAGCGGCTGAAAGGTGTCCGGCTGGACTGGAGGAGCAAACAGCAGCACATAGACAATAAAGCCAAGCCAGATCAACCAGAGCAGCAGTTTCCGTCCCATAGTTCCCTACACTTCTTCCTACGCACGCCTCCATTGTTGAAGCCCAAGCCAGCTGCAAACACTTCCTGGAGGCGGATACCAGGTCGTTGCGACCTATACATTGCTTTTGGCGTGCCAGAGGATTGCATTTCGAGTGAGATCTAGTTAACTAACGCATCAGCAATAGACTTAGGTGCCTGTATGCTGAGCTAGAAATTGCGTTATGAAGTACGAATCTACTGTAAGAAAACCCAGCTACTGAACATAGCGGCTTGACCACAGGCTTGGTTTTGCTGATCGAGTAAATTCCAAATGGTTGCCTGTTCAATTGAAAAACGACGTCCAGTTTTACTGATACGAACGCCACTATAATCATCAATGTAACCCTGAGCAGCAACAGTGGTTAACAGGCGTTGCCGTTCTGACTGATGCACTGGTTCGGCTGAAAGGCGAGAAGGCATTTGGATGAGTTCCTGCCAGGAAAGTTCGAAAAGCCGCAAGGCCGTATTGTTGCCATAGGTGAAAATGGGTTCTGGCGCGTTGCTGTGGGAAAGTACCACAAAGGGAGCATAGAACAGTTGCTGAGCTTGCTCCTGCAGTGAGAGTTTCGGGTCGAGCAAGGTCTTGCCAGTCCAGTGCGAAAAGTTGTCAAGCAGAATTGCTGCATGGTTGACCAAGAAATCATTGTGTTGACTGGGTTGAGGGAGCATCAGGATAACAGGATAATGGCTAGGACCAAGTTTGGTGATTGAAAGGTTGAATGAATGTACTTTGACACCAGAAGTTGGTCAAGTCTGCTTGGTAATTCTTTCACGGGATTAAAGCTTGTCTGAGCTGATGCCAGTAAGCCCGCTAATAATTCTGCCGCCAATAGCTACATCCAGTCATTAGCTGAAGCTCATACAAAGGCTTTATGCTCAAGTTCTATGCCCAAGCTCTATGCTCAAGATTTTATGTGCAAGCCATGTAGATAAGCATCAGCTATGGTTTAGCCTGTTATCTGCGGTCAGAAGTTGCAATTATTTAACTACCTCTTGTATTAAACTGCACCTGTCATCTGTGAGCGTGGAGCGGTAGCCTGTGATTCTTTATTTGCTAGATCTCTTAGGAGTCGCTGTGTTTGCAATTAGCGGCGCACTTGCCGCAGGGCGTAAGAGTTTGGATCTTTTAGGGGTGGTTGTCATCGCAGTGGTGACCGCCATTGGAGGAGGTACGTTCCGCGATCTACTCTTGGATCAACACCCAGTATTTTGGATTGAAGATCCAATTTACTTAGTGGTTATTCTCGCTGCTACCGCCCTGACCATCATCTACACTCGCTTCCGCAAACCGCCTAGCAAAGCCCTACTAACCGCTGATGCTTTTGGGCTTGCTCTTTTCACAATTAGTGGTGCTCAAATTGCTGAGCAATCTAACTTGAGCAGCATCATTATTGTTCTAATGGGAGCGATTACGGGTGTTGCTGGTGGAGTGATGCGCGATGTGCTTTTAGCCGAAATTCCCATCATTCTGCGTCGAGGCAATATCTATGCAACAGCAGCGATTATGGGGGTGATCGCTTATCTCATACTTCAACAAATTGGGTTTAACCGTTCTGTTGCTGCCCTTTTGGGTATGGGGGTGATCGCGGTACTTCGGCTTGCTGCTATCACTTGGGGGCTTACACTGCCAGTGTTCAGTTTGCCGGACCACGAGTCTGAGTAAGATTAGGAAGTCCCTGAAGATTGGTTTTCACAGTGCTTGGTTTTCTGATAGTCCTGCTATCTTCTTTCTTTTTTTGTTTTCAGAATGTAATTGTTAGGGTTCTCTTCCACGAGTACACAATTTTAGGACTATTCAGAACCGGCGGCTTTGTAGAGACGAACCTACAGAATTCGTTTCTACTGATGTTTTTGCGCATGCTGTTGGTTGTTCCCCTAATGGCAGTTCTGGCACCCAAGCTTTATCCAGCAACCTGGAAGGATATTGGCCAATTACGAAACATAGAACAGCGTCAACTCCTGCTGCAATCGGTTGGTTGTGGCATCCTCATGTTCCTCTACTTAGCCCTACTCTACGTTGCCATTGGCATGATTCCGACTGGCATTGCCATGACCTTGTTCTTCACCTATCCTGTCTTCACAGCACTGCTTTCCTGGCGATTATTCGGCAGCCGTCCTAGCCGTTTGCGTTGGGGGGTGATGGGCTCCGTCTTGCTAGGCAGCATTTTGACAATGCCTCAGATCAACTCAACAACCGATAGCAATAGCTTGATTGGCATCATTACAGGTATTGCATCTGGCATCACCTATGCTCTCTATACGGTGATTGCGCAAAAAAGCTTTGAGAAACTACACCCAGTTCCTTTCACCTGGATCAGTTTCGCAACCTCATTAGTTTTATCGGCAACCAGCCTGCTAATTTGGAACGTCCATGAAGCTCAGCTTCCCTGGCTTGCTCTCTGGATCGGTGGCCTGATCTCTGCCATCGTCACCTTCGCTGGGCACTTGATGAATAACTTTGGCATCCGCCTGATTGGGGCTACGGCGGCATCAATGGTTAGTGCTAGCAACCCGGCGCTCACGGCAGCACTAGCCTGGCTAACAATTCAGGAGACACTCAACGGGCTGCAACTGTTTGGCATCCTGGTCGTAACTCTGAGTGTTGCTTTGCTGAGCCGGGAACACCGTTCTTCAACCTGAGACTTAGGCTCCCTATTCATAAGCTAGGCTGAAATGTTTTTTAAGTAGACAACAAAAAGCCCAGAAAACAAAGCCAAAATAAAGTCCAGAAAATAAAGCCAAAACAATACCGATGCTGATACCAAACTTTCGTTAGGGCAATCACCATCGGCAGTGTTAGAGTTTCAGCAAGTTAGATATGGATAGACCTTTAACCAACGCTGTGCTGATGGCTAATTCAATCTCCAAACCTGCAACCACATTTTCCAAACCATCTTTTGGCTTAGAGATCTGTTGGTGTACTTACTGTTTCGGGTATGGCTGGTAGTAAACTCCAGAACCCTGGTCAGGGACAAAATGACAGGCCCAGTAAGAGCGTACAAAGCTGCGCCAAATGGGTTCGTCCGACTTGCGATAATAGTCACCCAAAATCGGTTGAATGGCTGCCGTTGCTGTCCTCAGGTGGTAGTGTGGCATGTTTAGAAAAATGTGATGAGCCACATGGGTCCCAATGTCGTGGTGAATGGCATTGAACCAGCCATAGTCACGATCGATGGTGGACAAAGCCCCCTTGAGGAAATACCAATCCTTGCCACGGTACCAGGGAATATCCGGTTCTGTGTGATGGAGGAAAGTAACCAGATCCAACCAAATCACAAATACCGTATAGGGAGCCAGGTAATACTTCAGCAGAAACAACCAGCCGAACTCGTAAGTGAGCCAGCCTAAGCAAACAATCATCAAGCCCCAAAGCACAGAACTAGTCAAGACATCCTGCTTTTCTGAGGGCCGGAACAGTGGGCTGTTGGGAAGGAAGTGAGATCCTTGCTTACCAGGCGAACGCCGGAACAGATAGAGCGGGTAAGCCAGCAAGGGCAAGTAGAAACGGAACAGCTTTTCATACCAGGGCATCTGCTCGTACTGAGCCTGGCCAATCGGGTACCAGCTTTCGTCCGTATCTAGGTTGCCCGTATTGGCGTGGTGAGTTCTGTGACTGATACGCCAGCCGTGATAGGGCACCAGGATTGGGATGTGAGAGAGGTGACCAATCAGGTTATTCAGCCATTTGAGCTTGGAAAAAGAACCGTGACCACAGTCGTGCCCAACCACAAACAAGGCCCAGAACATGGTCCCTTGCATCACCCAGAAAATCGGTAGGAACCACCAAGAATCTAGAAAATGGGCGGTCGCATAAAGCCCCCCGATGATCGCAATATCCAGAAAGAAGTAAGTCAGAGACTTCCAGGCAGAAGGCTCAAAACAGGAAGCTGGAATTGCGGCTTTGAGATCTTGAAGTGTAAACGGAAGTTCCGCTGTACAGGTAGATGAGTCTGTAGGGTCTGTCTGATTGAGAACGGTGTTTGATTGCACGAAGTTCCGATTTTTGATCTTAGAACCCACATTTCGTCTTCTGCATGAAACATTCAGGTTTTCGTTGGGAGAACCTCTTCTGGGTAGGAGTTCTAAAGTTATTTAGTTCGCACAAACTGTCCGTCTGCGATTCCCAATCAAGCTAGCTTGTTGAGCGCACATTCTGGAGAAATTGTTGCGACCCCCATTGCTCCGCGAAGTGTTTAATGTGTCATTTAGAGTGCGAATGCAGGTTGGCAACGAGGGCTATTCTACCCTTTTATTTTCTAACTTCTCACATTAAGCCTCAAAAAAGCGGCTTGCCTATTTACTGTTCGCGTTCGTCCAATCCTACATTGCTGTCAGTAGGACGGGGACTTATTGTAGGCCCTACCGAAAACTGGCTCATGCTGAAGCACAGCCAGCAACAGGGTGAGACGGAGTTGTCAATTAATATCGAATCACCCGTGCTAACCCATACAAGACTGCCGAGGCTAGCACAGCTCCTACCACAATACTCAGAATGCCAGCGTCGAAACTGCCGGTAGCGGCAACGATCGAACCAGGAATCAGGGAGCCGCCAACCCCGCCAAATAAGACTGAAAGCCCGTTGTATAGTCCAGTGCCCGCACCTACTCGGTCAGGGGGCAACAGATGTTGAACAATCGCGTATTCCTGAGCACCATAGGCACTTTGGAAAAATACAGCCATCGCGAAGAACAGCACTAAGAGTCCCAACGTGGTCATGCTCGACGCAACGTAGACCATCACCCCTGCCCCTAGAAATCCCGCACTAGCCAACAGAGTACGCTGCTGGAACCTATCGCCCAAGTAGGCCATTAAGATAATGCCTGCAATCCCCGCCGCAAACACTAACGCTAGTGGCCAGCCCAAACGCTCGAAGTCGATGCCCTTGGCTCGGTTGAAGTAGGTCGGCAACCAGTTGAGGGTGCCGAAGGCACAGAAGGCATTGAGCGTACCACTCAAGACCAACAGCCAGAAGCGTGGATCCCGTCGATAGTTTCTGCCCGAAGTTTCTATGGGTTGAACATTGGTCGCAAAACTGGCCGATCCAAGACTGGCCGATCCAAGACTGGCAGACCCGAGACTGGCTAGCCCAGCATTAGATGGGCCAGATGAAGATGAGCCAGAACCCGTGCTACCGTGGCCTGACTCACGACTGCTCAGGCTGTAGCCAACTCGGGGCCGATCCTCCACCAAAAACCAGACAAGCGGAATGGAGAGCAACATGCCCACCACACCCAAAACCGCAAAGGCCAGACGCCAACCCATGAGGTTGATCAACGGGATGATGATCAGGGGGGCAGTCGCAGTGGCCAATAGGATGCCTGCACTCCAGATCGCATTGGCTCGGGAACGCTCGCCGACTGGAAACCAGTGGCTCGTGATTGCGCTCAGCATGGGAATATGGACGCCCTCCCCTAACCCCAGCAGCAAGCGCAGCACAATCAGTGCGGTCAGCCACTGCCCCAAGGGCGCACTCAGGATCGTGAACAGAGAGAACGCGACAATCGCAGCAATCACACTGCGTTTGGGGCCAAACCGCTCGGCGAATGGGCTGAGCAGCATGTTCGATAAGCCGTAGGACAAAAAGAACACCGCTAATAGCAACTCCCCGTTTGAACCAATCTCACGGTCGGTCCAACCAAAGTCCTCAGCGATACGGGGCAACGCTAGTGCCAGATTGTTGCGATCCAGATAGTTGACGAAGACGGTCACAGCAAGGACGACTGGAATCCGCCAACGGGTTTCGCGAACAGGTACAGCAATTGGCATAGCAGTTCTCCAAATTAATCTACAGTGAATGGCTCTACAGCAGGTGCAGAGGCAAGCGGTCTGTAATCAGCAGCAAGGCGGGCCACTGAGATGGGCCAGTGAAATGGGCCAGTAAGATGGGCCAGTAAGACGAGTAGGGATATAGGGACAGCGCTAGCCCAACCTCCAAGCAAAGAATGATTGTACAAGTTAGCGCCGAGCAGAGCGGTTGCCTTCATGGCTCAAGCCAGAACTGCACTGGAGGCAGGTACAAGCAGCCATGCTGTAGTTAAGCTGTGGGCCAATTAGGTTTCAGAAGCAGTAAATGATTTCGACAGAATTAGCTCAGACTGAAGTTTTTGGATCTGTCTGTTTGCTGGGCCTGGATATAGTGCCTGTAATGATCCAAGTCAATTCATTCATGAAGCTAACTTCTAGGGGGTCTATTTCGCCTGCCAGGAACAGCCAACGACAGGCTGTCATTTTGGTTTACAGAGGCAATCAACTCCTTATCAAACGTCCAAAGCTTGCACAGAGCACAAGACCCAAGGTGCTATCCTTTGCAAAGACTTAGCCGCGTGGTAATTCGTGCGCCAAACCAATGGGTAAACCCAACCAGATACTAATTTTGTTTGCTCATCCTGCATTAGAAAAGTCACGGGTGAATCGCTGCCTGATTCAAGCCGTCAAAGGGCTAGACTCAGTCACCATTCACGATCTTTACGAGGTTTATCCTAACTTCCATATTGATGTGAAGTTTGAGCAGAATCTCCTCCTTGAACACGACATTATTGTCTTTCACCATCCTTTCTACTGGTACAGCAGTCCTGCCCTTTTGAAGGAGTGGCAGGATTTAGTGCTGGAGCATGGGTTTGCCTATGGACACGAAGGTATTGCCCTCCGAGGCAAGAAGTTTCTCACAGCCATTACAACGGGTGGCGGTGAGCAGGCTTATAGCCAGAAGGGATACAACCGCTTCACGATTCGACAACTGCTGGTGCCCTTCGAGCAAACGGCAAATCTCTGTGGCATGGAGTATCTGCCCCCCTTTGTGGTTCAGGGAACCCACAAGCTACGCGAGCAAAACCAGATCTTCAAGCATGCTGAGGACTACCACAGCGTCATCACAGCCCTACGTGACAACAGAGTGGACTGGGAACAGCTCAGACAGCTTAAGCACTTTAATCAACACCTGGCTCAGGCCATACCGACTTCAGAGGTGACGCACCATGCATAGCGAAGGCTTCTTCTTTCAGGCGTTTGTTTATCTCATGGCCGCAGTGCTGTCGGTGCCCATTGCCCAGCGCTTGGGACTCGGCTCAGTATTGGGCTATCTGCTAGCAGGGGTGATTATCGGACCCTTTGTCCTGGGTTTTGTGGGGCAGGAGGGCAGTGATGTCATGCACTTCGCCGAGTTTGGGGTCGTCATGATGCTGTTTCTAGTTGGCTTAGAACTGCAACCCTCGCTGTTGTGGCGGTTGCGGGTGCCTATCTTGGGGCTAGGTGGTTTGCAGGTGGCAGTGACTAGCCTGGGGATTGCGGGTCTCGGGCTTCTGTTTGGGCTCTCCTGGCAGATGGCACTGGCAGTAGGCATGATTCTCTCGCTGTCTTCAACCGCGATCGTGCTCCAAACGCTCAACGAGAAGGGGTTGACCAAAACCGAAGCTGGACAGTCGGCTTTCTCGGTGCTGCTATTTCAAGACATCGCGGTCATTCCCATGCTGGCCCTCCTGCCCTTGCTGGAGATCGCCCGTTCATCTGCCAATTCATCGGTCACTGTGGCTGCCAATGGCCTAGTTTTCGCCGCCGCGGAAACGGCAGAACAAGGCGCAGCCCTACCGGGTTGGCAACAAGCCCTGCTGGTGATGGGAACGGTGGGTGGCATTATCGTTGCCGGTCGGTTCCTAATGCGCCCGGTCTTTCGATTTATCGCCAATACCCGGTTGCGCGAGATGTTTACCGCAAGCGCCTTGCTTTTAGTCATTGGGATTACCCTGGCCATGCAACTGGTGGGGCTCTCCCCCGCGTTGGGCACGTTTGTTGCGGGCGTCGTCCTGGCAGATAACGAGTACCGTCACGAATTAGAGACTGACATCGAACCTTTCAAAGGCTTGTTGTTGGGGCTGTTTTTTATCTCTGTTGGCGCCAGTATTGACTTTAATTTGCTGTTCCAACAACCCTTGCTAATTTTGGGTCTTGTCCTGGGGCTGGCAATCGCTAAGTTTGGCGTGTTGTTCGTGCTGTCGAAGCTCTTCAGATTGGAATTGAGCCAGGGCCTTATGTTTGCCTTTGCTCTAGCTCAGGGCGGTGAATTTGCTTTTGTGCTGTTTTCTTTTGCCACGCAAAACAACATCCTCACCCCAGCTGTAGCCAATCCTTTAGTAGTGGTTGTAGCCCTATCGATGGTGCTGACACCATTGCTGATGATCATCAACGAAAAGCTGGTACAACCTCGCTTTAGAGACTTAACCCCCAGGCCAGAGGCAGATGAAATTGACGACAACGAAAATCCCGTAATCATTGCAGGCTTCGGTCGGTTTGGACAAATTGTGGGCCGTTTACTGCTGGCCAACGGCTGCACCATTACGGTTCTAGATCACAATGCTACCCAAATCGAAATGCTGCGCCGCTTTGATTGGAAAGTGTTTTATGGAGATGCTTCTCGGACTGATCTGTTGCATGCGGCAGGGGCAGAACAAGCCAAGCTACTGGTGATCGCAATTGACGATCCTGAAAAAACTCTAGAAACCGTTGACCGGGTTCGCAAGCATTTTCCCCACCTGAAGATTTTGGCCCGTGCAAGTGACCGCCGCCACGCTTACGAGCTAATTCGACGCGGCGTAGAAGTCGTTCAACGGGAGACTTTTGGCTCTGCTTTGGAGATGGGTGTAGAGGCGCTGAAAGCGCTGGGAGTTCGTTCCTACCGAGCCCATCGAGCAGCCAATACCTTTAGAGAACATGATGAGCAGGCCTTGCAAGATATGGCCCATTTCACCGGCGATGAAAAGGGGTTGTTGGCGAGATCGCGTCAAATGGCCAGAGACCTAGAGCAATTGTTGCGTTCGGATGATCGAGAGCTGACTCAGGACATCGATCGGGCCTGGGATACTACAACCCTACGCAAAGATAGATAAGGGCGAAGCAATGGGTCATTTCATTGAGGCTGCTCCGAAGTAAGTTGCTCCTTCAGCTTGCGCAGGATTGGAATCTTTTTGAGTTGCTCAGGTCGCAGGGCATCCCAATCTAAACCGGCTGGTTGTAGATAGCTCTTGTTAGTTTCAATTACCTTTTCAGGCGTGACAATCCAATCGAGCGGCCAATCATGAGCTTGCATTGGCAAACGTGAGTCTTCAACGACCTGCAAGGGATGTACCGTGGTTGCAATGGGGGTTTTAGATTCCACCAATCCAAACGCTTTTAGCATTGCCAGTTCCAGGTCGGCAAAGCCAGCGCCTTTACCAGTTCGGCCTCCATTGCCGGTCACGGCTACGCAGCCCACCAAAACCAGATCAATCGGCTCCATCTCCTCAAAGCTCACTAAGCGGCCATAAGTCAGGGCATTCCGTGCAATCGCTCCTGCTTCAAGCTGGACATCGTGCTGCTGCAAAGCCTCCGCAGTCAACTCCACAAAGCAGCGAGCATTGGTCAGGCGAGGCACTGCCATATACAGGCGCTTACCCGCCTGCAAAGCGCGTAAACGCACGGGAGCTTGGGGTGAATCGGGATTACACTTGATGACCTTTGCCTGCTGCCAAATGGTTAGCTGCGCCAGTCGTTCAGCCGCCTGCTCAGCCCCGACAAAATTGGGAATATGGCCGAACGGGTCACGGATCGTTGCTTGCTGTTCCTTGAGCAAGGACCAGATTTCGGTTCTGAGTTTGTCTTTGTCAGCCTTGTCTTTGTCGGCGTGATGGCCGCTCCAAGCCTGTTGAGTCATGCAGGTTCTCTCGCTGAAGGTTCCAGGTCGGCGGACTAAGCCTGCTAGCCAGTGACCTGATTGACAATGAGAGTCAGGCAAAGCCTCGCAGCTCAGACAACACCTGATTCGTGACGCCTCTGCCAACGGCCTGACAGGTCAGCCAAGGTCAGTGAAGCCTCATGCTAGACTACTCAACCTCCAGGATGCAATTCACTGGCATCACCGCAGAAGCAGGTCCACTGAAATCGATCAGGGAAACGCAATTATGAGCCGTCATCTTATTTCCTCCGGTTCACCTTTCGAGCGAGATATTGGTTATTCCAGAGCTGTTGTAGATGGCGACTGGGTCTTCGTTTCAGGTACGACCGGTTTTGATTACGGCACAATGATCATCTCTGAAGATGTGGTGGAACAAGCAGAACAATGCCTTAAAAACATTGATGCGGCATTGGCAGAAGCAGGCTGCGCTTTAAAGGACATTGTGCGCGTGCGTTACATTCTGCCCAATCGAGAAGATTTTGAGCCTTGCTGGCCGGTGCTGCGTCAATATCTGGGAGAGATTCGCCCAGCGGCAACCATGATTGCTGCTGGGCTTTCAGACCCTCGAATGCGAATTGAAATAGAAGTGACCGCACGTCGTCAAAGCTAGCTCTAGTGCATTGGATAGTGTGAGATTGTGTTGAGATTTTCATGTGGACCCTACATCGGAACTCACTGAGTCTGAAAGATGTTTTGAACCATTGGTTTAGCCAGCCCAGCCGCTGCCTGGTCGAGCGCTGTCACCTCGTTTTCGTCTAGCTGCCAGCCCAGCGCCCCTAGATTCTCCTTGGCCTGTTCTACAGTCTTCGCGCCTGGGATTGGCATCGTTCCCTTAGCGATACACCAGTTAATGGCAATCTGCGACAGGGTCTTATTTCTCGACTTAGAAATTTCTTGTAAGCAGCCCAAAAGCGGGCTCATTCCTGGCAAGAGTTGCCTGAATAACAGACCGCGAATTCCCTTGGGCCAGGGGCCTTGCGGCGAATATTTTCCAGTGAGCAGACCCAGTGCCAGAGGACTGTAGGCAATCAACCGGATGCCGAGTTCATCACACACCTGCTTGAGGTCCAATTGGGTGACAGGATAGGTCGAGAGGAGTGAATATTGGACCTGAAGGGTAGCAATGGGAACGCCGCGCTGAGCCAGTTTTTGATGCACCCATTTCAGCCGTTGGGGTCCATAGTTAGACAGGCCCACACCCTTGACTAGCCCTTGCTCATAGAGGTCCGCCAGACCCTCCAAAAGCGCGCCCTCTTGCCAGGGAGCATAGTTGGCAGTAGACCAGTGCATCTGCACCAAATCGACTCTCCCTAGTCTTTGAGCAGAAGCTTGACCTGCTGATACCATCGACCGGCGACTCCAACGCCAGGGGTAAGCCGCTAGCTTGGTTGCTAGACAAACCTTTTCTTGATTTGGCCCTAGATACCCTTTGGCGAAACGTCCCAACAGCAGTTCGCTGCGCCCATTCAACTTGCCAGTGCCGTAGGAATCGCCGGTATCAAACAGAGTCACGCCGCTTTCTACACACAGGTTGAAGACTGCTTGCAACTGGTCATCCATGCTTTCGTCATAACCCCAGAGCAGGCGATTGCCCCAAGCCCAGGTTCCACAGCCCATCGTTGGCAGAAAAAGGTTTTGACTCGTCTTCATCTTGGCGTCCTGTCAGTCTCCTCAGAGCAGCATATTAGACGGGCCGAAGTTTGAACCGGGATGTTCTTAGAACTGCCCAGTTGACTCCAGCCCTAAGTCCTATCAAGATGTCTAACACCAACTCACTTTTTAAGCGCCACACATACCCCTCCCAACCTCCCCTTGGCAAGGGGAGGAGCCGCAGGCGATGGAGTTTTGATGGGTAGCTCTCAGTTAGAGAAGCGGTATTAATTGCTTGGTCTAAATCGCTTGGTCTAACACCTCAATTTGCACCTTCTGCGCACAGGAACCATCAACCCACCCAACTCGTCACCTGTGAGCGATGAAACAAAGTGCTGATTTCGAAAGTGCTCAACACACTTTTTTAAAGTGCAGAACGTATTCAAGCCAAGGGTGCCATGCCTAGCTTCAGCTCAGATTCAATAGGGCAGTGCCTATGTCTTCTCGTTCAATTCCGCGTTTTCTTACCGTGAGTTTTGTCTGCTCCTTGTTGCTTTTGGCAGCGGCTGTAGTCTTTGCCTATCTAGCTTCACCGCTCCGGGATTCAACCTTCCAGGCCAACAGTGCCAACGCCGGTACATTAACGCCCTGGTTGCAAGGGATGGGCGAGGAAGATTGGCTGCTGGGCGCAACCGTTCTGGCGACGCTGCTAGCAACCAATCTCACTCTCGTTCTCTACCAGTGGAAACCCTTCCAGATCGCCAATCTATCTAGCTACTGGCAACAGGGGTGGCCTAGAGGAGCAGCTCAGTTTATGGGCTGCATACTCTGGTTGGCAATCTGGGCTTTGCTCCTGGGTGGCTTCTGGTTTGGGCTTTTCGTGTATTTACTAAACCAATGGTTACTGGACTAGCAGTTACCTGGCACCGACCAAAGGCCGTTGGGCTGCCGTTTTTCCCCATACGGCTTGGCCGGTGATCAGCTCCACCACATCCATGCCATTGCCAATTACACCTGGCACACTGGGATAACCCGCACTTGCGCCCACAAAGAACAGATTAGGCAACTCAGTCGCATAGCCCAACCGATTCAAACCCACCTGTCTCGGAATGAGCTTAGCCCCGTAAATATTGCCCTGCGGTTGCCCCAAATAGAACTCACTCGTGGTCGGTGTGCCGTAGAGTTTCATGCGGGTGTAGGCATTCACATCTGGAATCAAATCCTGCACGCTGACCATCAGTTGCTTATAAATTTCTCGCTTCTTGGCTTTATAAGCCTTGGGATCAGTTTTGTGCAGCTGTTCAAAGGGTTCATAGGGACAAACAGTAGCAATTTCTAGAACGTGATGTCCTGCCGGTCCCATGCCCGGTTCGCTCGATTTCATGGTCGGGCAAGACAGGAAAATCCAGGGACGCTCCAGATTTCCCTCCAACTGTTGCTGATAGGCCCGGTTCAAATCACCGCCGGGGTAATACCAGATATTCCAGTTGCCAATGCCATAGCGTTCGGGCTCAAAACGGCTGTCTAAGCCCAAGTAGATGTTGAAAGCACTGGCAGAATATTGGTAGCCGGTCAGACGTTGGCGCTCTCGCGAACTGAAAGCCCGAGGATTATTAACCAGGGAAACCGTTAACTTGGGGTCTAGGTCGCTGATGTAACCCTTGGTTGCGTAATACTGTTGACCACCCGCCGTGAGCATTTGAACGCGGTGGTTCTCGACCTGGATATTTTCCACTGGTGTTGACAGTTTAACCACCCCACCGCCTGTGGTGATTGCTTCTACAATCGTGCCTACAAAGTGCTTGAAATGATGTTTGGGATAATAAGCCCCTTCTGAATAGTCCCAAACCAGCGAAGTATGGGTCATCAGGGCAATCTCTTCGGGCGGCAAGGCATAATCGCCGCTCTGACCTGCTAACACCGCCTGCAATTTGGGCGATAGGCCAACCTGGTTGTACAAATCCTGCAAGGTCCAGGTGCGCTTCTGAAACAGGTCCCAGTATTTGGGCAGCTTCAACCAGTCAGTCCACTTCTGATTAAACCAACGCACTTCTCGTGCTAGCCCATGAATTTCTTGGTGGAGGTTCTGAATCGTATCGCAGTAGCGATTGATAGGCTCTGCTTCTTCAGGAAAATTGTCCAGCAAACGGGTCCGCAGCTTTTCCCAACCAAGCGGAATCTTAAAATCTGCCTCGTCTGTAATCACGCGGTCGATGCAGTCTGGATCAAGGCTATTAAAGACAACCTCGCGCTCAATGTAGTTTAGAAATTGACCAATGGTCTGATTAGGACCACATTGCGAAATGTAGTGGACATCCGCGCAGAAGCGGTACTCCCCATAGTCGAAGGTGTGACAGCAACCGCCCGGCAGGTAGTGCTTTTCCAAAACGGCAACCCGATAGCCTTGCCGGGTCAAACAGGCGGCGGCTGAGAGCCCTCCTAAACCAGCGCCTAAAATGATGTAATCAAAGGTTTTCATCTTAGATTCCTCCAAGAATTGAGTTACCGATTTAGACCGGCTGTCAGATGAGCCAATTTGTGTGCTGTTGTCATAGGAATATTGCAAGAGTGAGCAATTCAAAACTCACCTTTCAATACTTTGGGATGTTAATGGGATATGAATGAGGAGCTTTGCAGAGACTAAAGCACCCAGCACTATGCGCAAAGGCTGATTTAGATGCTTAATTCGTTAACAGGAAAACGCCCAGGACATCAATATCCTTAGCCTGTATCTTTAACCTGTTCTAGGTCCAAGGGAAACCCAGATTTTTCTCATCAAGAGACTTTAAAAGAAGAACTGGCCGCTGTGGATCGATTGTTGTAAACTAATGGACCGTGGGCTGATAGTGTGAGCTATAAATTGAAGATTTCAATTTCTACTCCACGCCATTGAGTTTATCAAACAAACAATAAATAGGTTTGATTAAAGCGAACAATCTTTGTGTTTCTCAACTTGCAGTTACAACACGAAGACTGATCGTGGTGGTGGTTACACTCAAGCTTGCCAAAGCTAATTGAGCAGGTTTCTATGTCTGTTCGGCCAGAACTTACAAAACCGCTAAAGTACGAGAGGCTAGTTTTGCAAGGTTGCAAAACTGATTGGCAAAGCTAATGGTGTGCTCAGGCTGGCTAGGAGTGATTCAATGACAGACTCAAACAATCCCTTTATGCAAGAGGCAATTGCGCTGTCTCTGCACAGTATGCGCACTGGCAAAGGGGGACCCTATGGAGCCGTGGTTGTGAAAGATGGCGAGATTATCGGCAGAGGCATGAACGAGGTCACCTCCCGCCATGACCCAACCGCCCACGCGGAAATGACAGCGATTCGTGAAGCCTGCCAAAGCTTGCAATCTTGGCAACTGCTAGGCTGCGAACTCTACACTAGTTGCGAACCCTGCCCCATGTGCATGGCCACAATCTATTGGGCAAAACTAGCTCGGGTCTACTATGCCAACACTAAAGAAGACGCCGCTCAATTTGGCTTCAATAGCCTGTCGATCTACCAGGAACTCGCGCTGCCCATAGAGCGCCGCCAACTGCCAATGGATCAGCTCATGCAGGAGCAAGCTCTAGTTGCCTTTGAAGAGTGGCAGAACAAAGCAGACAAAGCACCGTATTAGTTTGACCCAGCATTACTGGCTGCCACTTCTCTAGCTCCGGCTCAGAGTAATGCTGGCTACTTTTTAATCACTTTCACTTTTTAATCACTACCCATTGCCCCCTCCTAACCTCCCCTTGCTAAGGGGAGGAGCCGTAGGCGGTGGGGTTCTGATTTTTAGCTCTCAATAAGAGAATTGATCTAGCTCTGGTTTAGAGCCCAGATTTAGCTCTCAGATTTAGAGCTTACTAGCCCACTCACTGCGCGGGATCCGCTAGCAAGTCTGCCGCCACAACATGCAGTCTGGCAACCTCTGGGTCGCGTTCTATCGCCTGGTAGTAACGTTGCTCCTGCGGCGTACCCTCTGCGGAGGAACGGATTAATTGGCGGGCGGTGGCAAGAAATCCATTCACCTGCTCCAGGGTCATCGGCTGCTTCGCTGCCAGGGTTTCATCCACTTGGGCCACAAACTGAGACATGGGACGCAGCCAGTTAAACCATTCGTGGCCAATCACTAGCCGAAAGAAATCGCCGGATGTAGCAATGCGACCATGAACCCGTTCGTACTGCACTCGCTCCGAATCCAGCAACGCTTTGTGGAGACGGAGAAAAGCCAAACGAACATTCTGAAGGTGCTGACGGACAATCTGGGGAGCGGGCTGGGGGGCGGGACCGGTTGAAGACATCGGCTAGCAAACGCGAAAAGCAGCTTTTTCATGCTGCCACAGGCGCATACTGCTATAGGAAAACCTGGGCCAGATGCAGAACTCCCCTCGTAACCTCCCCTCGCAACCTTGACTCTTAGTCTCCTGCTGCTAGGCGTCTAAGCTCCCAGGTCTAGATGACCTGCGACTGCGGCTAAACACTAGCAAGGCAATCATTGCGATCGCTGCCATACCTGCCGTTAGTCGAATTGCAGGATTGTCAACCTGACGCACAGCAATCGCCACATAGGCCCAGACGAACACCAGCGTGAACGCAACATCTGCGCGGCGAAGCGCAATCAGGCCACCAATAGCAGCGCCCACGATCAGCATGATCACCGTCCAACCTTCAGCAGAAATGCCCCAACCATTCCAACCGGAGTTGTAGAGGGCAGAGGCGACATTGACAATTGTGGCAACCGAAATCCAACCCAAATAGATGCTCAAGGGCACATACACCAGCCATCGCTGCGTTCGCGACGGGCGGCGACCCGCACCCAAGCGCAGATAAGCCCCAATCAATGGCAATAGGATGGCTAGAATTGCCACGACCGAAAGCCAGAACTGTTGCAGGGTGAAGAGATAAACCCAAATAATCTGAGCAATGCAAGCAATAATCAGCAGCGTATCCACCTGACGCAGGGTTAGATTACTGCGCTGCGCCGGAAGCAACTGGTAGATGCCATAGCAAATCAAGCCCAGGTAGATTAAGCCCCAAATTGCAAAGGCATAGTTAGCAGGCGTAATCTGCACGCCTCGCAGAATGGTGTTGGAAATTTGACCAATATTTAGCCCTTGCGGCGGAAAGAAATTCGACAGGACGTTGACGGTCAGGGTTGCCAGGATCGCGACCAGGGTTGCAATGGGCAGTGCGAGCCCTGGCTGGGGCTCTTGCGCGGATGTTCTCATTCACGTCTCCTACAAGATGCACAATCGAATGCTGCCTTTCACCTTCAGGCCCATCATCTCATTGCCAGTAATTCCACGCCCTAGCCCACGGCTAGGACCAGACCTCAAAACTCAGCTTGTTTGTTGTCGTTGGGTGACCAGTTGCTGGTGAGCCGCGCTGAAGTCATCAGCCGTAATTTGAATCGTGCTGGGGTCGCTGTGTCCTTGCCGACGGTGACGACGAATCGCTTCCACCGCCGCCTGGTTACTTAACAGAGTGAGGTCAGCGCCGTTCCAGGCCTCAGTTTCAGCCGCCCAGTGAGCCAAGTCCACACCCGCCAAAGGCCGGTCTTGATTGTGGACCTCTAAAATCGCTAGGCGGCTGGCCTGATCTGGTAAATCAACTTTCAGTTGCAAGTCCAAACGTCCAGACCTGAGCAAGGCCGGGTCCAGCGCTTCGGGGCGGTTGGTCGCTCCCACCAGCAAGACGTTAGGGCAGTCTTGCAAACCGTCGAGTTCAGTGAGCAACTGGCCCACCACACGGTCACTCACGCCCGAGTCGCCCTGAAAACTGCCCCGAGCCGGAGCCAGGGTGTCAATTTCATCCACAAACACCACGCAGGGAGCGGCCTGCCGCGCTTTGGCGAACAAATCTCGCACTGCCTGCTCCGAGGCTCCCACCCATTTGCTCAGCAGTTCGGGACCATTGACGGCAATGAAGTTGGCCCGAGCTTGTGCCGCAACCGCCTTGGCTAGCAGAGTTTTGCCGGTTCCCGGTGGCCCCCAGAGCAGAATGCCGCGCGGCGCTTTGGCTTTGGTGCGGTGATAGAGTTCGGGGTACAGCAAGGCCCCCTCGACCGACTCTTTCAGCGTTTGCTTGACGCTCTCTAGCCCACCAATCTCGTCCCAGGTGACTTTAGGGGCTTCAACTTCTACCGAGCGCAGAACCGCAGGCTTGATTTGCTTGAGTGCCTGGAGAAAATCGGCTTGCGTCAGGTTCAGGCCACGGGGCACTGGCCCTTGAAGGAGCGGCACCGAACGACGCAGGGCGGTATAAGCTGCCTTCTGGCAGAGGGCTTTCAGATCGGCACCGACCATGCCCACAGAGGCATCGGCAATTGCTGCCAAGTCTACAGACTTACTCAGGGGCATTGGCTTGGTCAGAATTTTGAGAATCTCCAGCCGTCCGGCTCGGTCAGGAACACGGAACTGAATTTCTCGGTCAAACCGCCCTGGTCGCCGCAGGGCTGCGTCGAGGTGCTCGGGTCGGTTGGTTGCTGCCAACACAATCACGCCTTTGGTGCGGGCAAAGCCATCCATTAAGCTCAACAGCTGAGCCACTACCCGCTTCTCGACTTCGCCTTCTACTTGGCTGCGGTCGGGGGCCAAACTATCAATTTCGTCGATGAAGATGATACAGGGAGCAGAGCGCGCCGCTTTCTCAAACAGACTCCGCAGGCGCGACTCAGCTTCGCCGTAGAACTTACCGATGATTTCCGGTCCGACAATGGCGATGTAGTTAACGTCTAAATCTTGAGCCAGAGCTCGGGCGGTTAGAGTTTTGCCGGTCCCCGGTGGCCCCACTAAAAGCACCCCGGAGGTAGGCTCCAGGCCAAACATCGTGAGCAGATCGGGACGCTTGAGCGGCAGCTCGACCAGTTCCCGCAGTTCTTGCAGAACCTCGGCTAAACCGCCCACCCCTTCCAAGGAAACCGCTGGCGTACTGCCCGGTGGTGGGGGCGTGACAATTACCTCATCAGTCGCAGCGGCAGAGGTTGACTGAGGATTGGCTTGCTGTGAATTGGCTTGCTGCGAACCGGCCCAACTAGTAGCCGTTGAAGTATTGCCGCCAGGGCTACCAGTATTGTTGCCTGCATTACTGCGGGAGTTGCGCTGCACGGGCGTCTTAAACTCTCCTAGATCCGCTCGTCCTTCTATTTCGCGAACGAAATCTAGGAAGTCGCCAACTCCCTTATCAACAAAGTCTTCAAATTCTTTAAAAAGGTCTGTCATAAGTTTGTTACCGCCCGTTGCTTTAGTATAGTCACTTCAGTTCTGGGGGCCGATGATACTGTGTTAGGTCTTGTTACAAGTGCAAGCGATGCAGGCCCAAGAATACAGGCTCAAACAATAGCTAAGCAGTGCTATTTCCAGGCTATTTCTTCCGAGCTTTTCCAGGTTATTTCTGGACAGAAAGCAGTAGGCAAAAAACACAAAAGAACACACCCAAAAGAACACAAGCTTGAAGCCCCTAAAACCTAAACAGAACCTCTACCCAGAGATAGAGGTTCTAGCTCAGAAGCACCCCTCGAGGCTGCAATTCCTCAATGCTCAATCAGAGCCAATTTGACAAGTTCTAGGGGTTTTCAGCTGAGAAAGCATCGCACTGCTCAGGGTTGCCACTTTCGACTCCACGCTTAAACCAGCGCGCCCGTTGCGCTGCACTGCCATGCGTGAAAGAGTCCGGCACAACATAACCTTGAGCTTGTTTCTGCAAGCGGTCATCACCAACACTGCTAGCGGCGTTGATTGCTTCTTCGATGTCACCTTCTTCCAGAATCTGGCGTGACTGTTGCGCACGATTGGCCCAGATACCTGCAAAACAGTCTGCTTGTAGCTCCTGTCGCACGGAGAGTTGATTAGCTTCTTCTTTGCTAACTTGTCTTTGCGCCGCTCGAACTTGCTGAGAAACACCTAGCAAATTCTGGACGTGGTGACCGACTTCGTGGGCAATTACATAGGCCTGGGCGAAGTCGCCGGGGGCTTGATATTTAGTTTGCAGATCATCGTAGAAGCTCAAGTCAATGTAGAGCTTTTGATCGGCAGGGCAATAGAAGGGGCCAACTGCTGATTTGGCAAAACCACAGGCAGACTCTACAGCGTTGGAATAGAGAACTAATTTTGGCTCTACATAGTCGCCACCAGACTGTCTGAAGATATCGCTCCAGGTGTCTTCTGTATCGGCAAGGACGACTGAAACGAACTGAGCCTGTTTGTCCTCAGCAGGGGGTGCACCTGCGGGCGCTTGGGAAGATGAGCCACCCGTGGACCCACCCTGGTCCAGAATGACGCTGGGGTCGCCACCTAACAGAGCCACCAGCAGGGACAGGACAACTGCGCCAAGCCCACCACCGACAGCCACAGGACCAGAAATACCTGAGCCGCGTCTGTCTTCGACATTGGTGCTTTTGCGACCAAATTCCCAACGCATAGTTTAGAGTCTCCGAGCGATTAATCCGAAAGGAAGTTCTAGCCAAAAATGCAGCAATCTAGATAGAACCTTAGTCGCTCGGTTTGTTTAACTCATCTGTCACAGGAGCAACAATGTCTTCAGGGCCGGTCAGCCTTAGGGCTGACTGCTTCAGCTATAGCGATTTAGAGATATAGAAATACCAGGGTTGAACAAAGCTCGTTTCTACGCCTGGAACCGATTCATTAACCAGGCTCATTAACCAGGCAAAGACTTGGCCCTGGTTCATCTGACGGCTACGTTGAAAGGCTTCCTGGAGCAGGCCAATGGCTAGAGGCAAGACTTGAGATTGCTGGATGCGCTTACTACCTCCATCGACAATTCCAAACGCTATAACCTCCATATTCTGCACATCAATAATCCAATATTCTGTTACTCCTAAAACTTGATACAAAAGCCGCTTCTCACCTTTATCAGCAGTTAAAGATAGGACCAACTATCCTTAAACACCCAACAGGGTTTGTTAACCAAAACGATCTAGATCAAAGCGATACTTTATCGTTTCGAAGAAACCCTCAATTGCCCAGTGATGCCGACCCCAGCGAGTCATAGTGCTGGCCTTTAGGGCTTTGTTTTTAATTTGCCCTCTGGTCGCACAAGACGCAATCCCAGTTGAGCTAGAGAGGGAGTATCCTTGCCACGATAGACTTGAACCCCCCCTACAAAGACTATATATCTGTTGCGATGAAAATTTCTGTTTTGAAGGTTGGAATTATTGCTGCCATTTCCTTTTTCCTCGGCGCCTGCGCCCACGCTACCGATAGCGGAGACCAAAGCCAATTGGAGCAAGTCGTGAGCGAGGCGATTCGGCCCCTTATGGACGAGAACAATGTTCCGGGGATGGTTGTGGCGGTCACGGTTGAGGGAAAGCGATATTTCTTTAATTACGGTGTCGCCTCGAAGGAGAGCGGACAAAAGGTCACTGAGAATACGATTTTTGAGATCGGCTCGATCAGCAAAACCTTCACAGCAACCCTCGCGTCCTATGCGCAAGTGAGTGGGACTCTGTCTCTGTCCGATCACGCAAGCAAATATCTGCCCGCACTCACTGGCAGCAGTTTCGACCAAATTAGCCTTCTCGATCTGGGCACCTATACGGCAGGCGGTCTACCCCTGCAGTTTCCGGACGATGTCAGTGATCAGGAAGGGATGATCGCCTATTACAAAGGCTGGCGCCCGAGTTATACGCCTGGTACCCATCGGCTCTATTCGAACCCGAGCATCGGCTTGTTTGGCTATCTGGCCGCTAAAAGCATGGGCGAGCCTTTCGATGATCTGATGGAAAAGAAGCTTTTCCCGAGGCTTGGCCTGACGCACACTTACCTCAGGGTCCCGCAAGACCAGATGGGCCAATACGCTTATGGCTACTCGAAAGATAACAAGCCAACCCGAGTGACGCCTGGCGTTCTGGATTCGGAAGCCTATGGCGTGAAGACAACTGCGTCAGACATGATCCAGTTCGTTGAGGCAAATATGAACGGCACGGATCTGGACGCAACCCTCCAACGCGCGATTGCTGGAACGCACACCGGATACTTTAAGGTCAGCGACATGACGCAGGGCTTGGGATGGGAGATGTATGCCTATCCAATAAATCTTGAGCAGCTGCTTGCAGGGAACTCGCCGCAAGTGATATTTAAGGCCAACGAGGTGACCAGACTTGCCCCGCCGCTGTCACCGCAGGAGAATGTGCTGATCAACAAAACCGGCTCGACGAACGGGTTCGGCGCCTATGTTGCCTTTGTTCCCACCAAGGGCATCGGTATTGTGATAATGGCGAACAAGAACTATCCCATTCCAGCTCGCGTGAAGGCGGCCTACCAAATATTGATAGCGCTGGATAGGTAGATTAGATTACTGCCTGCCACTTTAGCAGAATCGATAGGTGAAGGCAGAAGAGTTATAACCTTCACCTGCCGATTATTACTAAGCTGCTGACTAAAGCTGCTGGCTAAGCCGGAGACTTTGTGGTTTTGGGCGCTTCTCCCTTGAGGCGCGTGTTGACGCTTCTACGGACGCGTTCGCTATCTCGCACGCCACCGGCTACCTCATATTCATGGCTATCTCTGCCATAGGTAAAGGCAACGCCGAGTAACAGATTCTTGGAGACATCACTGACTGCTTTCTCTAGAGCCGCGATTTCCAGTTGCGAAGAGTTAATCGCAGCTAGAGCTGTGTTGTAAGCGTCAATTTTGGCGTGGACTTGATCGAGAAGACTGGTGAGACGGCTGAGCGAAACAGAGTTACCAAAGTCCATGTTTGGGTCAACGGCACGCAGGCCAGAGGCGCGAATTTCGGCTTTCTCTAGCTCTAGAGATGTTCCTTTTTTACGAGGCATTGGTTTTATTACCGGAAAGACTTCTCATTCCAATTTGCCCTTGAAGTCTGAATAATCTACCAGCAAAATTCACGAAAAATTTATGGCCCTTTCAGAACTGACTATTAATTCTCAGTAGATTTTCTAAAGGCACACCCCAACTTGCCATCAACAGGGGTTAAGTTCTTTTAAGTTAGACACATAAGTTAATCCTGGTGACCAGATTGATTAGGCTGGTAACCAGATTTATTAGCCTGGTAACCAGATTGCTTGTCCTGGTAACCAGATTTATTGGGCTGGTAACCAAGTTTATTAAGCTGGTGACCAGATTCGTTACCCTGGTGACCAGCTTTATTGGGCTGGTCACCAGATTGGTTGTCCTGGTGACCAGCCTGACTTGAAGCGTTGGCTTGCTCCTCCCCTTGGCAACGGGAGGTTGGGAGGGGTCAATCTGGAGTGCTTCAAAAATGAGCTGATATAAACCACTTGCCAGATCGAGCTAGCTGGTGTAATTTACACCTCAGCCGCTTGCGGTTGTCGTCCTGGTAAGGTGCTAGCTACACCCTGCCAGGACTAACCCCTAGACCATGACAAGGACTAGGGGCTAAGGGTAGTCTAATCGACTGCCCCCAACTCTGGACCGAGGTCTAGGGGTACCCCGCAGGCGGCTACCAGGGTAGTCGCTATCACATGGCTTTCTGACTGCCCCGGTTTTCCTCTGCTAATTTTTTGAGGGTTTACCGATGACCAGGTCTGTCTATACGTTTGGCATGCTCCCTGTGGGAGCAACGTTCTACTATTTGGGCCATGCCGCGCTCAAGCTTGCGCACGGGGAGGGCAACCAACCGGGCAAGTTCAAGTGGCTGTTTGAGTCGGAGCATCCGGGTTGGAACATCTACAACGGTGATGCTGTAGCTCCTGCCAACTTACCCGTCGAGGAGAACAAGGCGCGACAGAACTAAGGCTTTTAGAGACCTAACCATGCCCTCACTCCCTTGAGTGGGGGATATTTACCCTGCTTGGTCAAACAACAAGGGCTTGCCTGGCTTCAACAGCCAACCAAACAGTTCTCCAACCGTAGCTGCAACTCAGACAAAGGACGGAACAGGCAACTGAACGGCCGCTTCATCAAACGCCTTAGGCAGCTTTTGAGGCAAATAAACAAATATCGTTTGCTCCGTGGGTCAACCAGCCAGCCCATCCGCCTTCCATATTTCATGCAATATCGGCCTGGGGGAGGTCAATCACGTAAAGATTTTGAGCATTTAGAGTCACATATAAAAACTATAACTAATCTGTGGCTCATCATCGTCAGGACCAAGATATTTCATGATCTGACCAACCTTGCGAGAGCATGACAATGTAATTGGATACTTACCATCAAACTGAGTATTATTCCAATTCATTTTGGTTAAGCCTAAAATCTCCTGGTGTGATTTGCCAGGAGACTCATCAGCTCTAACAATCCGAATCTCTAGAGGTTTCGGAACATACTTCCCAGTGTATGTTCTATAGTAGCTAACTTAGCCTCTAGTGTAGAGTAAGTGGTTATTATCATCAAACTCTACATGCATGCCTCGGTAAGCTGGATAGTCATTCCCTCGTAGAAGAAGAAAATCGCTATCGAGGATAGTAACAAAGTCAATTTTGCGAACTCGCATTTCTCTGGTAGCTGCCTCAAAGCCATCCAGCTCTTCATCACTGTATTTTGAGGACTTATGTAATACAAGCCGAGCTGGAGAGGTGTCTAATGCAATTTCATATTCAATCAAGGCGCGTTTTAGTAACTCAAAGGCTTGTTCTGCACTGAGATGAGGCCTGCGATCTTTTTTACCGAGGTCAACAGGGTTACCTCGAAGGATGACATTGTTACCTAGCTCATCAAAGATTTGAGCAAGGCTGGTATTCAGTATTCTGCGATCACGGCTTCGGTAGAAGCTAATCCCAACAAAGCAAACAGAGGGGCGATTGATATTAGTCGAAAGCTTCCAAGGCACCGTCTGATTAGTCTTGTAATAGAGAGCCGTACACAAATTCCATGCTTTTGTTGCATCATCTTGTTGACCTCTAGAGTTAGGTTCTAAAGAAGTCTCTCTAATGATTTGCAAAGGTTTCCCAAGATGCATTGCTCGGGCCTTGAGTGCTCGTCTGAAGTTAACTTCTAGATCGTCGTTATCTTGTTCATCTTTATCCTCTAGAGACTCCTCTACAAGAGATACGTCTGATTTAGAAATGCAATCGTACAACTTAGCTGGTAGTACGCAGGCAATTACGTCCACCACCCGGTTTTGAGCTAAAAATTTAGCCTGCCGGTAGTAAAGCTCTACTGTTGCATCAACTCGTTCATTCCAGCTCTTGATCTTAATGATCTCATTAATATCTGAATGGCTCAGCGTTCTGGTAATTTCTTCATCAATTACTAATTCTGATCTAAATCCCAGATCTGTTCTAAACCCGCAGAATGCAACCCTGAGATTAGGTTGTCTGCTGTTTGCCTGTGGGGGAATTAGTTGTGAGCACTTGTCCAACCAAGCATGCAGTTTGGATAACATATCACTAGTCCCTACTGCACCAATCAAGACTCGCTCACGTCTGATTTTGAGCCTTGTATCATAGACATCATATTCTGTGATACCAGCTCTAGGACAGACATGGGAGCCTCGACCAAATTCTAGAGAGGGTTCTTTGATATAGTGCAGTTTCATAGTTCCAAGGGTAGCTCTATTTGCTTTAATTCATCTGTACTAACGTTGGCATCCCCCAAGGTTTTAGGGTTCCAATCATCATCATTCAGGGATGGGGAATCATCAAAGGTGACAAGCTCTCCAAAAGACAGGAAGGAATAATGGCGCCTTGTAAAAAATAGGTCTAAAGGTCGCTCAGTCTTTAGAAATGCTGCGATAAAACTTAAGTGATTATAAATACTTCTGTCATTTTCATGCCGTTTTAGCCAATCTAATTTCTCCTTAGCGTAGAAAGAGCGACGGTAGCCGTCGAAACTAAAAAACCAATCTGGCACAATGCAAAGGTACCAGTTTTGCCCAAACCTCTGGTATTTGGTTCGGAAGGCAAAGTGCTTGCAGTAGAAGATCTCATCAGGCTTGTTATTCTTCATCACCCGTTCGTAAACAGTACGAGTATTCTTCTTGTCGCTGTACCACTCTTCTTTACGCGTTGTAGAACCTTCGACCTCGGAAAAAATAAAAACCTTGTCTTGATGCTGCCAAACGACATGTTGATGATATAGTTTTTGTTGCAAACAACGGCCTAGCAAGGACTTGAATATGTTTTCATGATCGTCGTCAATCTCATAAAATTCTTGTGGATCAATTGAAGTTGTTGTTCTGCGGTCAATAATTGTTGAGAGTGGCAAATCACTATTTCTGAGATCATGAAAGGTCACAATCCTTCCTTTATGGCAGACCCAGTCTAGCCCAAAGCTTACACCTGCTTGTCCTAAGGCAGCACGCACTACGTCTCGTGTAGAAGCGTCTCTATTAAGCCCCAAACCTTCATTTACAGAACCGTCAATGACTCTTTCTCTATCAATACTTATGTCAGAGATGTACAAATTTTTAGGGAAAAACAGTTCTAGCAGATTGAGATGAACTGTCTCAAACGCAGGCGGTTCAGGTTCTATTAAAAGAGGAGTTCCGGTGTTCCCAAAGTTAGCCTCTAAGATATTCAGGATTCTGCGAAGCTTATCGATTTGAAAATTAGACGCAACAGCAAGCAGGTCTCGATAGTCACGAACATCTTTGTTCTTATCAAATAGAAATTTATTTTGAATAATATTTTGGTAACCGCGCCCTGAGTATGTCTTCTGCTTCTCAGTCAAAATATAGACAAACAATCGATCAAATTTCTCATAAAGCTTGTGCTCTACAAAGCCGCGCAAGGTGTCTTTTATCTTCTCACTATCTGTTGTCGAAGTAACTTGAATCGCAACCCTTGCTATTTCATCGCCTAAATCGATAGCGGGATAGTTAGCTCTCTCGTCAGTGTTTAGGTTTTTGAGTTTAGTGTAGCCATATATCTCTTTGAACAAGGGTATTAAAACTGTCTCGGCAACCTTGTTAATATCAGTCCTCCCCATTGATGTAGCGCCTTTGACCTGAGACACAAAAACTGCCATCAACTCATTAATCTTGTTTTGAGTGTGTAAAGATTGCATAACTAATTCAATTCCAGGCAGTGTAGGTCAGACAATAAACAGCTATGCCATTAACAAGCTTTCAAAGAAAATTACTGAGAGTAAAGTTCGGACAGATGGTTCAATCCACTGTTTATCATCCCCAAGGTCTTTCTGAATAGCAACATTCAGACAGCTCCGAATAGCATCCTCAAGGGTCTCTAGTAAATGTTCATAGTCCTCAACCCAAGTGTGACAACCAGGAAGAGCTGGCACCGAACCACACCACACGCCGTCTTCCTGCCAAATAAATGCCTTGATTTCTATCACAAATCTCTCGCACTTCTCTGCTCTATATCATAGCCAAACCGTAGAATTGCCAATAGTGAGCTTCAAGCTTGAAACTGAGACAACAACCAAGCACTAACCTTGCCATGATTCATCTGCCGACTACGCCGAAAAGCTTCTTCTAACAGTGCAATATCCAAACCCGAAAGCACCTGAGACTGCTCAATCCTGCGACTACCTCGATTCTGAATCTCAAACGCAAGCACCTGAACATTTTGGACATCAATAATCCAATACTCCCGAACGCCCAGTGATTCGTACAGTAGTCGTTTCTCCCCCTTGTCATCCGCCAGCGAAGAATAGGCAACCTCAATCACAAGGTCAGGAGCTGGGTAAACATCAAGGTCAATAATCGTCGCTTCCCAAGGAATAGCCTCAGCATTAGCCCCCAGGTAAAACGAGACATCCGGCTGCGCTTCCTCACTTCCCATCTTGCGATAGCTACAGTTGTCATGACCATCCAAATCAATGCCTCGAACTGTGGCAAAGAGAGAGATCGCAGCAATCACAATGAAATGGTCACGGGAATGAGGATTGCCAAGCGGAGCCATTTCCAGCCTCATGCGTCCATTGTGGTAGTAACCTTTAGCTTCTGCATAGGCGGGATTGCTAGCAGCCTGAAGGTATTCGTCCCAGGTAGCACTCACCCAGATATCAGTTGAAAGCTTGGTTTGAATTTGACGCATGGCCCGACCAAATCCTGCAAGTTTTAGGCAAATTAGGCTACTTGCTGCCACTCTAGCAGAATCGATAGCAGGCAGAAGCGCCAGAAGCTTCAATCATCACTATGACCAGTTTCTATTACCTTGGTAACTTTGGTATGCTCCCACCAAGGGCAATATTCTATTATTGGGGTGCTGCGCCATCAAGCATACACACAGAGAGGTCAACCAGCCAAGCAAGTTCAAGCGGTGTATGCCCATATCTCAAATCGTGCTTGAGATGATAACTCCACCTCCAATGAACCGTAATAGTCATGACAAAATACTTCAAACTCTTCCATTGCAAAATGAAACGCTTCATCTGGAACAAGCCAACACAACCCGTACGCCCGTAACCTGTAGAAACTGAGTAATTCTTGAACTTGGTTGCTTACCGTCCATTCCTTAGCTATCAAATAATTACACTGATACCCTTTATTACGCAAATAATCTTCTACGTTAATTCTATTAGTTACTCTACGTGGCTGTTGTGAAGGTTGTGGCTCTTCATACTTGGATAAGATAGTTCTGAAATGCTGCTCAAATTCTAGTCTTGCGGGTGGAGTAATCCATTGAGCATTAAGATAAAAACCCTTTGGTTTTAGGACACGATCGATCTCGTCTAAAAATATTTCTAAGTTGGAAACAGAGTGGAGCATGTGAACAGTTAGCACAACGTCAAAACTGGTGTCTGAAAAAGGTAGCTGTGAGGCATCCCCATGGATCAGCTTCAGATTCGGAGGAATTTCAGGCAGCTTTTGACGAAACTGGTTAAGCATCTCCTGGGAAACATCAATGCCAGTCACAGAATAGCCGCGTCTTACCAAAGGAAGAACGTTTAACCCAGTTCCTATACCAGGTTCTAGAAAAGTAGTTTCAGGAGTTGCCTTGACTAGAGTAAGAATAAAATCTGCAACTTCCTCAGCGATTGGTTCTGTCAGCCAGCGAGTTTGATCATAAACATCAGCAATTTTGCTGTAGTAAACACTTATTCCCAATTTTCTAGACCTTATGTTGCACTATTAAACAACTTTACCGCTAATTACACCACCAAGCCCTTTCACAGCATTCTCACAATCTGAGGGCACAAGCTAACAGCTCAAATCAGCTGCGCCTAGGAACCGACGCGATCGGCCGCCCTCGACTATGCCAAACAGGGCATTCGAATTAATGCCGTCAATCCTGGTCCCATTACGACTGACCTAATGGCTCGTAGCGCTGACCAGATGGGCATAACGTTCGATGATATTGGGTCTATGATTCTGGTGGGGCGCATTGGACAGGCAGAAGAAGTTGCTCAAGCCGTTGTGTTTCTCTGCTCTGATGCTGCCAGCTACACACGGGACAGCCTCTAGTAATCGATGGTGAATTCACAGCGAACTAATTTGCGGTGGCCCTGCCTAGCCAAAGGCACTAACCGCCACTCGCGCTTTGATTCAAGAGAAGTTGGTTTAGCCCAACAATAAACAAATCCTAAAGAATGTAGCCAATGAATCCGAGCAAACTAACCGAACGTGGTGAAAACGGATACAATTTCCCTGCAATGCAATCATTGAAGAGTAGCACCAGGTCGAATCGATAAGTTCAATGCTGAGATAAACGCTGAGAACAAAAGCTATGGCAGGGAACCTTATTAGTCCGCTTGAACTCGGTCAACGACTGAATAAACCTCCGGTATTATCCAGTCGGCAACTGGGCTGGAATGGGATTTTAGTTGAGCAATGCCAATGTTCTTCACCGTCATCCTTTGAAATGGAGCTTCCCGCCATATCAGATCATTGGCTTAACTTGTCCTTGGGGCGTCCTACCTCTTTAATCCAGCAACGCGACGATCGTCTACATGAATCCATTGTTCAAAGGGGGGACAGCATCTTTGTTCCTGCCGGACAACCAAGCTACTGGCGTCAGCACGAAGGTGACATTTGCTGCCCGCTACACATTTGCTTGAAACCGAAGTTGATCGAACAAGTCGCTGAAGCATCCGAAATTGATACAGGGCGGATCAACCTCGTAAACTGTTTCGGCAAGCAAGATTTACAGCTTCATCATATTGCGATGCTGTTTTTAGCTGAGTTGCAGTCAGGTAGCGTGATGGGTCGATTGTATATCGAATCATTGACTCAAGTATTAGTTATTCATCTACTGCGACATTATTCTGAAGTTGCACAAGTCATTACATCTGAGAATAGAAGATTAACTCATACTCAGTTGCAGCAAGCGGTCGATTATATTCACACTCACCTTAATCGAGACTTATCCCTGGCTGAACTTGCAAGCGTGATCAATATCAGTCCCACTTACTTTGCCAGTTTGTTCAAACGTGCTACAGGAATTTCTCCACATCAGTATGTGATTCAACAGCGAGTGAAACGGGCGAAAGCGATGCTGATGAAAACAGATTTGACGATCGCGGACATCGCCTTACAAGTGGGCTTCTCTAGCCAAAGTCATTTGACACAACAGTTTAAGCGCCTCACTGGAATGACACCCAAGCAAGTTCGCTAACACCCTAAAAATCTAACAAATCATTGTAAGAATCTGAAAAGGGAACATATCGCCTGGGTTGTGCTGGATGATTGGCATGATCTTGTCTTTCTCGAAAGAGGCAAAGTGGTCAGTGAAGGATTTGAGCAGCCTAACGTTCCCAGTCGCCAGCTACAAGTAATGCCAACTCACTGTTTAAGCGCTACCCATTGCCCCCTCTCAACCTCTCCTTGCTAAGGGGAGGAGCCGTAGCCCCTGGGGTTTTGATTCATAGCTCTCATTTAGAGAATTGGTACCTCACCAAGCTCAGCCCTAACCGAGAAGTATTACCGAAAAGTATTGCAGTTAGATTTAGCTTGTTAAATCTATTGCTCTTCAAATTAACACCGTCATTTAATCAAAGACTGTGAGCGCTCAGACCTTGAGTCGATAGCCAATCCCACGCACAGTTTCAATTCGTTTTTCTCCCAGCTTGCGGCGGAGATGCCCTACATAAACATTGACGATGTTGGTACCGGGGTCATAGTCATAACCCCAGATGCGATCGAGCAGTTGCTCTCGCGTCAGCACCTGTGTAGGGTGGCGTAGAAAGACTTCGGCAAGCAGAAACTCACGGGCAGACAGATCGATCGTGCGATCACCAACCCAAACTTGGCGACTGAGCAAATCTAAAGTGATTTCGCCCACACGTAAGGTCGTTTCCTGCCGAGCACCGGGCACCTGCCGATTGCGGAGTTGCACCCGAATCCGAGCGAGGAGTTCCTCAAATCGAAAGGGCTTAGTCACATAATCATCGGCTCCTGCCTCCAGAGCAATCACCGTATCATCGACGCCATCGCGTGCAGTTAAGACGATGATCGGAATGGTTTCGCCCTGACCCCGAATCCTGGCAATCACAGTTAGACCATCCCCGTCCGGCAGTCCCAGATCTAAAATCAACAGGTCGAAATTATTGCTGTCCGCAAGGCGAGAAGCATCCTGAGCAGAGGACACCACCATTGTGGTGAAACCGTGAACTTGCAACCCCGTCTCTAAAAAGGAAGTAATGCGGGGATTGTCTTCAGTGATCAGGATGCGATTCATGCAGGGGATTATCCAACAGCAGTTCGCGCAGGGGAGCCAGATGCCTGGTGGGAAGCAAGCTACGGGCAATAGTAATGGGGCTCAGGTTATTCGAGCCTGGAATTTTCATGGCGACACCCTTATCCGCAGTTGCAGTTCATCACCAGAAAACTTAACAGGAGACATCACTCTGGATTGTAGATGCAGGCTCTTAGTTTGGCAAAAGCCAGTGTTCTTAATAGAACACTAGTGCATACTCAGACCAACTTTTTTGCAAGATCCCTGCAGCCCTCATCCCCCAACCCCTTCTCCCAATTTTGGGAGAAGGGGGGTAATACTCACTCACTGTTTAATCGCCCCACATTTGACCCCTCCCAACCTCCCCTTGCCAAGGGAAGGAGCCGTAGGCGTGGGGTTCTGATTTATAACTCTCATTGAGAGGATTGGTATGAGAGTAGATTGAAGTCCCTCTTCTAAACTTGGCAGAGGGATTTAGGGGTGAGGGCAGGTTTAGTAAGAAACGAGCCTTAAGCAAGGTTCTGAACCTGAGGTTTTGGCGTGGGAGGTTTGGATTTAGAGGCAGTGCGCTCAGAGAAATCGCGCAATAGCCCCATAATCGCTGGCACCACCGTTGGTGTGAGAATCGTGGAGAATGTCAGTCCTCCCGTGAGGACAATTCCCAAGCCCTGATATAGCTCTGCCCCCTGTCCGGGGACCACTGCTAAGGGCAACATGCCCAGCACACTGGTTCCGGCAGCCATGAAGATGGCTCGCAGACGATCTCGGGTGGCATTGTAGAGCGAAGCATCGTAATCCTCGCCCTCCTGTTGCAATTGCAGGGCGCGATCGACCAGCAGAATGGCGTTATTCACCACAACTCCGGTCAAGATCACGAACCCCAGAGCGGTAATCATATCCAGAGGTACCACCCAGCCCAGCACCCGGTTGACCAGCACCAGGCTCAACAAGGCCCCACTCATCCCCATGGGCACCGTTGCCATAATTACCAGGGGATAAAGGAACGAGCGATACAAGGCCACCAGCAACAGGTAGGTAATCAGCACGGAGAAGGCAAACGCGCTCGCCAGTTGAGCCACGGTTTGCGCTAGTTGATCCGCCGAGCCTGACAGATTTAGACGATAGCCCGCCGGCAGTTGCGCTCGCAGAGGAGCCAGAATCTCATCCTCCGTCCGCTGAACCAGCGTGCCAAGGGGGGCATCGGGGGCAAGGGAAATTGTCAGACTGACTGCCCGTTCGAGATCCACGTGGTTGACGACATCAGGGCCCGTGGTTTCCCGCACTTCTGCCACGTCACCAAGCTGAATCTGGCGTCCCCTGGCAAACAGGGGTAGCTGGCGCAGTTGTTCGGGGGTTGCCACTGCTGTATCTCTCAGCTCCACGGAGATATCCAGTTCTTCTTTGCCATCAATAAAGTCCGATGCCAAGCGTCCGCCCAGCGCTGCTTCCACCAGGGAACCCACCTCGGCTTCCGACAGTCCGACTTCTGCTAGCCGTTCGCGATAGGGGATGACTTGGATTTCCCCTGCTCCCATGACAAAGTTCGAGCGCACGTTACGGACACCAGGTAACTCCCGCAATTTGCCAGTGATGTCCTGTTCCAGTTCGCTTAACTGCTCCAGGTCAGCGCCCACGATATCCACATCAAATTCCTTGCCTGGATCCTGGAAGATCGAAATGCGGGTCGGGATGACAAAGCGGTAGCCGGCAAAGTCACTGGCTTTCGCCCGCAACCGATCCACCATTTCGGCAAGCCCCTGAGTGGTAGCAAATTCCGGTTTGAGGATGGTAGCAATCCCCCGCAGCGCCCCCGGACGATCGACATACATGATCCGCTCCACTTCCGGCTGCGAGCGCAGAAAGTCCTGTACTGGCTGGGACTGCCGGATCGCTTCGGGAATACTGGTTCCCGGCATGGGTTCTGCCCGTAACACCACCAGGTTGCGGTTACCTTCTGGCAAATAATCGGCTGGGGGCAACAACAAAACGCTGACGACGAGCAACCCCAGGGGAATGCCTAGCATCAACAGCCTGCGCCCCATCCGTCTACGTCCAATCGACCAACTGACAGTAGCGGCGAGGAAATCCTCTAACTTGCCTTGGAAATACCGGAAAATGTCAGAGGTGCGGTAGATCGCTTGCTGCACTTTGCCAAACCAGCCAGAGGCGGGAGGCATCGCCGGAGATTGAGATGGGGATTGCCCTGTTGTGGAGAGCATCCGCTGCGCCTCGGACTGATCCAGAAACAGCCCGGAGAGCATCGGCACCAGCGTGATCGCAGAGAACAGAGCGAAGATGGCAGAGAAGGAAAGAACGATCGCCAAATCAGCAAATAGTTGCCCCGCTTCTCCCGTCACCATAATCAGCGGCAGAAACACCACCACGTTAGTCAAGGTGGAACCAAGCATCGCAGCCCACACTTCCTGAGTGCCCTCGATCGCTGCTCGCATGACACTCTTCCCCTTTTGCATGTGGGTGAAGATGTTTTCGATCACGACGATCGCGCAATCCACCACCATGCCCACGGCAAAAGCAACTCCGGCAAGGCTGATGATGTTCAAGGTCCGCCCCAACAGTTGCAGAACCACAAAAATGGCAATCAAGCTGATTGGAATGGTCAGTGCCACTACAGCAACGGTTCGCAGAGACCCCAGAAACAAGACCAGAACCGCAGTGGCGAGTAAGGCACCGCTGATCAGATTTCCTTGGACCAGGGAAACCGACTGCTCAATGTACTGGCTCTCGTCGTAGTTGTAGGCAAACCGAACCCCTTCGCCCTGGCCATTGAGTTCCGCTTCCAACTGGGTAATGGTGTCGCGCACGCCTTTGGCAACCACGGGCACGTTCGCGCCCACCTGCCGGACCACGCCGATCGCAATCGTAGGCGTGCCATTAAACACCAGAGCACTGTCCTGCACTTTACGACCCATCTGTGCCTGAGCCACATCCCGCAGATACACGGTTCCTGAGGCATCTCGACGCAGCACAAAGCCTTCAATCTGGGACAGATCCTGCGAACGGCTAATCGTTCTCACCCGGTATTCTCGCCGCCCTAGAATCAGGGGGCCGCCGCGAATATCCCGGTTGTTTTCTTGCAGTGTTCGCACTACATCGCCGATCGTCAGGTTGCGATCGGACAGCGCTCTAGGGTCAACCTTGACCTCCACTTCTCGCCGGCGACCACCCACAATCAAAAATTGCCCAGTGCCCTCAACCCGCCGCAGGCGAGGCACAATCACCTCTTCTGCCAGATCCCGGTAGCGATCGGGATCGCCGTTGCCATCCCTCGGCACCATCGGAATCCACATCATGGGCGAGCTGTTGCCGCCCACCAGCTCCACATTGGATTCGTCGGCTTCGGGCGGTAGGCTATCTGCCTGTTGCAGGCGGTTGATCACGTCCACCAAGCGAGCATTCAGATCCGCATCCTGAGTAAATTCCAGGGTGATGTTGCTCCGTCCAGCCCGGGAGCTACTGCTGATCTCCTGGACGCCCAGCACCTGTTCCATTTGCTCTTCGAGCGGGCGCGTCACCAGGTCTTCCACTTCCGTGGGTCCTGCACCAGGATAGGTGGTGGTAATTGTGATTTCAGGACGGTCGCCCCCCGGTTGTAATTCCAGAGGCAGGCTGAGTAAGGCAAACACCCCCAACATTGCCAGCAGGCAGAACAACACAAAGGTGCCGTGCCGCCAGCGCACCGCGAGTTCAATGAAATTCATTTTTGACCTCTAGCTACCTTTACGGTTGGTTGTTCTGAACAACTTTTACGGGCGCACCGTCTCGCAGCGTATCGCCACCCCGCAAGACAATTTCCTGCCCCGGTTGCAGTTCGCTGCTATAAATGGCAACGGTTTCACCCATGTCAGTCACCATTTCCACCGGGATTTGCTTCGCCTTGCCCTCGGCGAGCGCAAACACCAACCACTGATTCTGTCGCTGGGTCAGCGTATCGCGGGAAACCACAAAACTGGGGCGGTTTGAGGGCAAGCCCAAGGTTCCAGTGATTGCCATACCGGGGAGCAACCGCTGCCCCACATTCTCTAGGCGCACCCGTACCCGTTGTCGCCGGGAAGCGGAATCTGCCGCAGGCACTACTGCGGTGACAGTGGTGCGCTGGTTCCACTGGGGCAATGCCCGTGAGGTCAGCTGAATCGGCATTCCCGGCGTCACTCGTCCCGTTAACTCTTCCGGCAATTCCAAAAAGATGTCGAGACGATCGCCCGAAATCAGCGACACCAGTTCTCCATTGTTTTGCACATAGTCACCCCGGCTGACGAGACGACGCTCCACCACTCCGGTAGAGGTTGCCTTCACCTGCGTCCGCAATTGGGCGAGCTTTGCCTGATTTACTTCCGCTTGTGCGGCTGCCATGTTCGCCCGTTGGGCGTCGATTTCTTCCCGAATTGGGCCTGCCTGCGCCTCTGCTAGTTGTGCCTGAGCTTCCAGCCGTTCCCCTCGTGCTGCATCTACCGCAGATCGGGCTTCAATCAGTCCCCGTTGGGAGAGCGCGCCTTCCTGCACCAGGGTTTCGGTGCGCCTGAGGTTATCGATTGCTTCCTGTTCCCGCGCGGTCGCCGCACTCAGGGCTGCTTCCCGTTGGGCAATGATTTCAGGACGGGTGCCCACGGTTAACCGTGCCAGGTTGCTGCGCTGCTGGGCCAACCGTGCCTCCGCCTGCGATAGAGCCAATTGTTGATCCGCGCCATCCAGCACAGCGATTGTCATTCCCGGTTGAACTCGCTCGCCCGGTTGCACCAGAAGCTGTTGAATTACCCCACTGGTTTGAGCGCGGACGGTCGCCCGTTCCGATGCTTCCACCTGACCCAAAAGTTGTACTTGCCGGGCAGAGGTCCCCTGGGTCAGGGCAGTCGTTTCCACCGCTCTGGGGGGCGGACCTTGTTGGGCAACGGCAGGCTCCGAGGCCGGACCTGCTGCCAGCGATCGCCAGGTTGCAATCCCACCCGTTGTCACCATCACTGCCAGCACTACCCACAGCCAACGGTTTGGAGAGGATGTCTGTGATGGGGTTTCAGGGACAGTTTCAGAGACTGGGGTTTCAGGGACTGGAGTTTCAGAGACAGGGTTCGACTGTTCAGAAGTTGGCACCGAAGAGTCAACGTTGCTCATAGTTCACAGGACTTGAAGGACTAGAGAACAGAAGCGTTGCACCTATATATTTCAAAGTTTTAAGCGAGTGGATAAATTAGGGGTAAACGCTTCGTGAAAAGTTTTTTATATTTCCTTTACTATTGCTGACTCATCTTACTGGCACCTATTGCTGACAGATCAGATCTATGGCCCTTTTATGGCCCCTTGAATGAGGTTGCAGATCCGAACAGCGAGGTTGCCTTGGGATTTTCTGATCCAAATCAACTCAATCCAAGCCAACTCGATCCAAGCCAGCTCAATCCAAGTCAATCTAAGTCAATCCAACCCAACTTCAGGAAGATGGAAGGATAGGATGGCGGGCATTTAGCGTCGTTGACGTAACGGCATCTTGCACTAGGGGAAGGACGATCATGAAGGTAGAGCCATGACCAAGCTGGCTGACCAGCTCCACCTGCCCTCCGTGGGATTGGGCAATGGCTGCCACAATCGACAACCCCAACCCATAGCCTTCACTCTGCAAATCGCCCGTTGCACGCACAAATCGCTCGAAAATTCGTTTCTGGTCGTCTGGGCTGATGCCTTCACCGGTATCACGGACCCAGAAGTAAGCACGATCGCCTTTGACGGCAGAGCCGAGGGCAATCGTATCTCCTACTTTGGTGTGGCGGATAGCATTCTGCACCAGATTCATGACAGCTTGGGTCAGGCGTTGCCGATCCACCGTGATTGGGCTTAAGCCCTTTGACTCTAAGCGCCAATCTCGTTTGGCAAGTCCCCGAGCTTTGAGATAAATTTCCTCTGTCAGCCAGTCCAACTCTTCCGGCTTCAACCGCAAAAAATCGGATCGCTCTGCTTTTGCCAACAACAACAAATCGTTGACCAAACGACTCATCCGTTCCAATTCGTCCATTACCAGGGCGATGGTTTCTTCCTTCTGGGGCTGATATTTCAGCATTTCCAGATGCCCTTGAATGACCGTAATGGGGGTTCTCAACTCGTGGCTGGCATCTTTCAAAAACTCCTTTTGGCTATCAAATGCGGCTTGCAGACGATCGAGCATTTCGTTCACGGTTGTTGCCAATTCCGCGATCTCGTCTTTCCCCTGTACAGGAATCCGTTGAGTCATATCGGATTCGGTAATGGAGTGAGCCGTTTTGGTCAGCAGTCGTAAAGGGTACAGCACACGTCCAGCGGTGAACCAGGCAAGCAAAAAGAAGATCAGCAGTAACCCAAAGGTCATCCGCATGACCAATCCGATCGCGCTCTCTGCTATCTGGTACTCAGTCGTACTGTCATTCAAAACCACGATCGAACCTGTTTCCTGGGTCCTATTCCAGACCACAGGTTTCGCTACGTAGTAAAGGTGCTGCCCCTGGGTTTCTATGTGTTGCCGTTGTTCCTTAGCAAGACCTGCCCAGGTTTGAACTAATCCGGGATGCTGCTCCAGTACATCGGACGGAAGTTCTGGTTTGGTTTCGTGGATACGATTGCCCACCAGCGTAATAATATATTCACCGCGAGTTGGCACATAGCTGGAAAGCAACCACTGGAATAGGGTATCAATATTGTCAGGTCCTTGCTTGCCTTTTAGCCGATACTTTTCAACCAGCACATTAAGTTGGTTGGCCTGTTGCAGGGCTGAATTTTCTGCCTGAACTCCAATGCGAGCACAAAAGATACTATAAGTGGTTTTGATTGAGATAAAGACTGTCCCTGTCGTCAGCAGAAAATACCAGACAAGCAGCCGCGTTCGAACACTGGAAATAGCACGGTACCAACCTTTCCCCACCATCTAAAAGTGCCCCTTACACTAATCAATTCGGATCTTTGCTCACGGTCTTAAAGGTATACAAGTCACTCAGCATCCAGTATGACGTTCCCTGGCTGGGTTGCAACCACCATTCTGATTCATTTAATTTGCAAACGTGACTATTTCTCTACAAGCTGAGGTCTACTAAACGAGCGAGCCTCTCTGTGGCTAGAAATCTTCTCAAGCAGTTCTAAACGTGATTGTTGTAAACAGTCGATCTGCTCCTCTATTTCCTCAAGTTCAATTAGGAGAATCGCGAGATTTTTGCGATCAGCTTGAGCTGGCAGGAAGGAGTTCATTCCATAATTTAAATTCATGTTCACTACCTCTCATGGAATAATGTTTTACACACAACCATGAGTGTCGAACAGGCAGATAAAAGATAATTAAAAGAAAGGTGAAAACTTTTTTACCAATCTGGAGTGCAATACGGCTCGGTTGAGCCTTTCTCAAAATCGGCAGGCACTCAGACAGTTCCGCGCCTTGCCCTAAGGGGCTCCAACACCAGGCGCGGCTTGTGCGTCAGCCGGTGACATCAACAGATCCCTTGTACCAATGCTCTAAGTGAGAGCCACCAATCAGAACCCCAGCCTACGGCTCCTCCCCTTGGCAAAGGGAGGGTGGGAGGGGTGGGTGTATAGCGATTAAATGTGCTCGCGCAGGTTTAATGGCTCGCGGAGTCTGGAGGCAGAATAGTCAGACCATATTGGGGAGCCACGGCGATTGTCTTTTGGATATCCGCCTCTGTGACAGGCGGGGGTGCTGCAGTTAGATCATCAGCTGGAGTGCCAATTTCCATGAAAAACTGCTCCAGTCCAGCAGGGGTCACCCAGCACAACATCTTTGCAGTTTGGCCACTGACGTTGGCAAACAGATGGCGCTGTCCTCGAGGCGAGTAGATAAAGGTTCCGGGCGTTGCTACAAGGGTTTGTCCATCAATTTGAAACTGAATTTCTCCAGATTGAACTAAGAAGGACTCATCTTCGCGGCTGTGAATGTGAGGAGGTGAACCAGTTTGGGGATAAACGATCATTTCCATCAGCGAATACGTTCCATTTGTATCTTTGCTCACGGTCTTAAAGGTATACAGGTCACCCAGCACCCAGTAAGATGCTCCCTGGCTAGGTTCCACCACAAGACCATTCTGATTCATTTGGTTTGCAAACATGACTATTTCTCCACAAGGTAAGGTTTACTAAACGAGTGAGCGTTTCCTTAGCTAGAGCTAGAAATCTTCCCGTTCAGCCCTAAGCACGATAGTTGTAAACAGTTCAAGGTGCCCCTTTACTCCCTCAAGTTCAATTAGAAGAGTCGCGAGAACTTTCCGGTCGCCTTGAACTGTTAGGGAGAGTTCGTTCTATCAGTTAAACTCATGTCCGTTATCTCAAACAAAATAATGTCTTACACAGAACTATGAGGATCGAACAGGTAGATAAAAAATAATTAAAAGAACCGCGAAAACTTTTTTATCTAATCTGAAGTGCAATACTACTCGGTTGAGACTTCAGAGTTGGCAATGGCAGATGATGCCTCTTGACGAGGCACCACTGGAGCAATGCCTGTGAGGTGAACTCAGCGGATCTTCGCTCGCTAGCTGCTTGAGCTTCAAGCAGGAATGCGGTTCCACAGGTCGGCAAGCTCAATCGTATCGAAGAATGCCACTACCTTTACAATACGCCCGTTTTGCATGGTCATATACCAGGAATAGGTGTTGCGATACGGTTTGCCGTCTTTGGCTGTACCCGTTCCATCCCAGAGGGCAATAACCATATTGCCCTCGGCATAAATGCCCCGCAGCCTGGGCACTATTCTCACGCTCAATCGCTCGTTGATTGGCGCTATAGCCTCTTCCAAGAACTGTTTGCGGCTGGTGTAGGTTTTGGAAATGGGACTACGGCCTGTAATTGTCCATTCCACGTCATCAGCCAGCAGATCGAAAAAGCTGCCAGTGCCGCTTGCCCATCTAGCAAAGCCTTGGCGTACTATCTCTTTATTCTTGACCTCGTCGGATTGTGCAGTCATGGAATTATCTTGTTTTCTAGCCGCAGCGATCGCCAACGGTGCAGCGGCACCTACCACGAAGCCAAAGCCGGTTAACAACATACGGCGGGGTATAGGGGCATTAGTGGTGGTCTGTTTGTTCATGGCTTCTCCTCATTCATGAGAATTCAAGTCTTTTAGTTCTCGATCGCGACGAGTGTGCGTCCTTCAGCACTAAGGATTGCAAGAGGTGTTTCCCCTGATTCCGAACGACCTCTATTCTTCAGCGTTTAGCTAACGCAGTCCAGGCAAGTTCTTGAAGATAGGTTCTAACTTAAATTCAACTTAAGCGTCTTGAAGCGCGATGCTCTACAAGAGGCTATTGCCAGGGGCAACGGCTATGGTCGGGCAAGAGCGAACGCAGACCTCAACAGTCTTTGGAAGATGGCGAAGGTTATGTTTTAGACCGGTTGCTTATAACAACAGGCTTAAGTGATGTCCAAACAGGTCGAGCTTCAGCAATCCTGCAAGCACACGAAAGTAGATCTGCAAGCATTGGGGGCAAGCGCAGGACAGTGCAGCAGTGGCTAATTGATTCAAGCTTTTTATCTCAAGCTTCTTATCTCAAGCTTTCTCAGGCTTCAACGGCAAACCATCGCGAAACACTAATAGCTCCCCTGGTTCAAGAGTCGTCCAGACCTCGTTGTCAGTTAAGGGAACTGTGGCAATGACTGCGACTCGGTCACTTGGCGTCGTTAGTTCTTGAAAATCCACCGTGAGATCGGCATCAACCAAGTGGGCAGCCGCAAAAGGAGCTTGCCGCACAATGTAGCAGAGCTTAGTTGCGCAGTGGGCGAAAAAGTGTTCGCCATCCGAGAGCAGGAAATTAAACGTGCCCTTACTGGCAATCTCGGCAGTCACTGCCGCTAACACCGAGTAGAGACTTTCTAGCGGTGGCTTGCTGTCCGGAAAAGACTGCCGCAGCCTATTCAGAATCAGACAGAAAGCCCGTTCACTATCAGTTTGGCCGACAGGACGATAAAACCTTGTATCTTCTGGGTAGAAATCGGGCAAGTCGCCATTGTGCGCAAACACCCAATAGCGTCCCCACAATTCCCGCTGAAAGGGGTGACAATTTTCTAAGGCAACAACCCCAAAAGTTGCTTTGCGAATATGCGCAATTACATGGGTGGACTTAATCGGATACTGACGCACTAACTCAGCAATCGGTGAGACAACCGATGGTTTTTCATCCAGAAAGACCCGACAGCCAACCCCTTCAAAAAAGGCAATGCCCCAACCATCCTGGTGTTCGTCTGTTTTTCCACCTCGGGCCGAGAACCCCTCGAATGAAAAGCAGATATCAGTCGGTACATTGCAGTTCATTCCTAGTAGTTGGCACACGGAGGTAAAATCTCTTAAAGCCCTAGGCCCTTGATTGTAGCGGTGGCAGCCTCATCCCTGCGCTAGGAATTTGGATGTCTTGACAATCGACTCTTATTTTTGTCTGCCCCAGCCTTAGTTATACAGAGTTATGCAGATTGGTTCTATATAAATCGAAGCTATGCAGATTAACCTGCATCATTAATCTAGAGAGCAGACCCAGATAGCCGTCCAGATAGCCGGTCTGCTCGGAAGCCTGCCTTGCTTAAACTCTCTCCTAAGCCTTAGTACAGAAGGGTTTTGGGACTGCTAGGCTAACGGCAAGACCTGATGGTTATGCTGGTTGAATCTTCAGAACTCCGGAGCGCAATGAATCGTCTGTTTACGCCACTGCAACAGCTTCTAGTCACTTGGGTTCTGATACTGATTACAGGCTGGATGACCCTGAACGCGGTGAGCTATTTCAGTGAGTTAATCAGCATTTTAGTAACCGCTGGGTTGATTGCATTTCTGTTGAATTATGCAGTGCTAAGACTGCGACCTTTCATGTCTCGGGGGCTCGCAGCAGGCTTAGTTTATCTGCTGGCTGGAGTCGTCGTTGGGCTGCTTGGCGTCACCATCGCCCCTCCCGTCCTCAACCAGGCCCAACAGCTGCTCGTCAACCTGCCAGACTTGATTGGATCTGGACAGGAGCAATTGGCAGAGCTGCAGAATTGGAGCAGAAGTCATCACATCCGCTTCGCTGTGCCGATGCTGGAGGAGCAAATCCTGGCCCAGCTCCAAGAGCAGGCCGAAACGATCCCAACCCGTGGCCTGGGCCTGCTCTTGGGCACGTTCAACTGGGTCTTGGATCTGATTCTGATTCTGGTGATCTCGTTCTACATGCTGGTGGATGGACAGCGGTTGTGGAACGGCGTGACTAGCTTCTTCTCGCCACCGATTCGCGATTTTCTAACCCAGTCGTTTCGCCGCAACCTACAAGGGTTCTTCTCTGGACAACTATTGCTGGGGCTGTTCATGGCCGCGTCCCTGTCGCTGGCGTTCGGCTGGCTCAAGGTGCCGTTCTTCCTGGTCTTTGCCACCTTTATTGGTCTGATGGAAGTCATCCCTTTCATTGGGGCGACCCTGGGCATTGCCACGGTTGGCATTGTGGTGGCCTTTATCGATTGGTGGACAGCGGTGCAAGTAGTAGGGACGGCCATCCTGATTCAGCAAGTTAAGGACAACGTCTTGGCACCTCGCGTTTTAGGCAACCTGACCGGCTTGAGTCCGGCAATGGTGCTGGCGGCCCTACTGCTGGGGGGGCAAGTCGGTGGCTTGCTGGGGGTGATTCTGGCGATTCCCCTGGCCGGTACGGTGCGGACGATTGTTGAGCTGTTGCTTGACCCGACCCTGCCCCCGCAAACGGGTCCGTTCTTCGTCAACCCAATGGCTCATGCTGAACCTGAGGTGGCCCTGGAGTGCCTTATCGACCCAGAATCTGACCAAGCATTGGTGGAAGGGGCACAGGAGGGGGCACTGGCACCACAGACGGAGCCAGCTTCCGTTCCACGGCTTGCCTGATCTGACGAGTCTTTCGGGTCTAGATTGCTCGTCCGCTGCAAGCAGACTAGCGGTTGCTCAATGTCTCCATTGCTGTTTTCAACCAGTCAATATAAGTCTGCTCGCGTTGAATCACCGACTCTAGGACCAACCGTTGCATGAGCTGGTCCCGAGTGGCTGAGGCGTCATCGAGGCTGGGTAGCTCAATCGCTTGGCACTCGGCTAGCTTGTCGCGGCGAGCGTCTAGTTGCTCCGCGAGTAACTGGATGATTGCGTCATTGGGCAATTGTGCGGCGAAATACAGCTGAATCAGCAGCGGATCCCGCATCGTAGGCAGAGACTGAGGTTGCTGGATCCAGCGGTTCAATTCGGCTTTCCCAGCTTCGGTTAGGCGATAGACCTTGCGGTTGGGACGCTCTTGCTGAACTTCGACGGTACAGGCAATCCAGCCCTGCTCGACTAGCTTGTCGAGGGTTCTGTAAATTTGGGCCTGGTCAGCGGGCCATAAGTGAGCAATGCACTGATCAAAGCAGTTGGTTTTGAGGTCGTAGCCAGTCATCTCTTCCTGCTCAAGCAGACCCAAGATTGCGTGCGCCAATGACATAGACAATTTGCGAGACGGTTTACCGAAAAAGTGGTTGTGGAAGCCGTACTATGACCCTCCCGGTCCCTCCATGCTACTATATGACTAGTCGGATATGGGACAAATCAAAGAGTTCGATTTAGGAGGGACCATGACCGCACAAACCCAGACACAAACCCAGACACAAGCCCAGGCATTACGGACGAGTGCTGGCGTAATCAGCAGTGTGGAAACCCTAGAGGGTGCTGGGTTCTTGGTGCGTCGTCCCTTCCCAAAGAGCAGCTTTGCAGGTTTTGATCCCTTTCTGCTCCTAGATGAAATGGGTCCGATGCAGCTTGAGCCCGGTCAAGCCAAAGGTGCCCCAGACCATCCCCATCGTGGTTTTGAGACGGTCAGCTATGTTCTAGAAGGGCGTTTGGAGCACAAAGACTCTGAAGGTCATGCAGGTAAGCTAGGACCGGGGGATGTGCAGTGGATGACGGCAGGGGCCGGAGTGGTGCATTCAGAGATGCCGGAGCAGGAGTTTACCCGCACGGGTGGACGGCTACACGGGCTACAACTCTGGGTGAATTTGCCCCAGCGTGACAAAATGATGCCACCGCGCTATCAGGAAATTTCAGCAGCTCGCATCCCAACTGCGCAAACCAGCGATGGTTCTGTGAAGGTGAAGGTGATTGCTGGGGAAGCACTGGGAGCCAAGGCGGTGATTGAAACTCAGACCCCGATTCTGTATCTACATTTCACGCTGCAACCGGGAGCCACTGTGGTTCAACCAGTGCCAGAAACTTACAATACCTTTGCCTATGTTCTGGATGGTGAAGGGGTATTTGGGGGCAGTGAGGAGCAGGCGGGCGATGGGCAAATGGTGCTGTTCGCGCAAGATGGGGAAGCGGTAAAAATCACGAATCCAGCTACTGCGACAACACCGCTTGATGTTCTGTTAATCGGGGGTGTGCCCCTCAATGAGCCGGTGGTTCGCTACGGTCCGTTTGTGATGAATACCGAGGCCGAAATTCTTCAGGCCATCGAAGATTATCGTAATGGAAGGATGGGTAGAATCAATGTCTAATACGCTGCTGCAACGGATCCAGCAACATCAAAATTTGCGGGATTTGCGTAATAAGTTATTGGCCCTGCATAAGGTGCTGCTGGAATCAGAGCGCATTTCTTATGAGCAGGCGCGAGGTCGGGTAACGGGTGGCGAACTGCTGCAATTGGTTCTCGAACACGAGCAATTTGCTTGGCTGCGCCGCATTTCGGATCTGATTGTGCGCATTGATGAAATGCTGCATGGTGATGAACCGATTGCTCCTGGTGAAGCTCAAGATGTGGTTACCTATGCTCGTGAGTTGCTGGTCCCGTCAGAAACGGGCAATGCATTCGCTAGAAGGTACTATCAGGCTCTTCAAGATGAGCCAGGTGTGGTGATGGCCCACGCAGAGGTCACGCGGCTGCTTCAGGCCAGTGACCAATAAAAGCCAGTGAAAACAATAGCTCTCTGTAGGGACATGGCAATGCTGTGTCCCTATTTTTTTGGGTAAAACCAACTCACTGTTTAATCGCTACGAATAACCCCTCCCAACCTCCCCTTGCTAAGGGGAGGAGCCGCCTTAGGCGAGAACGCAGCGAGATGCCTGGGTAAGGGCATAGCAATGCCATGCTCTTGCGGGAGTTTGCGGTGGCCCTGGTGAGTGCTGTGTCTCTACGAGATTTCGCAATTCTGGGTACGGACGGGGGGATGTGCCATACCCCTAGGGGTTTTTACGGGTGCAACACAAAAGTTTACGCTGGCGACTAATTTTATAGTTTTAGTAACCAAATCTTTTGTGTGGTGACTAAATCTTTTGGGTTAGTAACTAAATCTTTTGAGTTGGTGACTAATTTTGTTCCGTTGGTAACCAAATCTTTTGCGTGGTGACCAAACTTTTTGGATTAGTGACTAATTTTGTCCCGCTGGTGACCAACCGGTCCTGGAACGTCAGCTCACTCCTCTCCCCGCTCACCCTCAGTGACATCAATGTGCCCTACCCACTTGCCAGATCGAGCTAGCTGGTGTAATTTACACCTCAGCCGCTTGCGGTTGTCGTCCTGGTAGGGCGGTTATAACACCCTGCCAGGACTAACCCCTAGACCATGACAAGGACTAGGGGCTAAGGGTAGTCTAATCGACTGCCCCCAACTCTGGACCGAGGTCTAGGGGTACCGCAGGCGGCTACCAGGGTAGTCGCTGTTACCTAGCTTTCTGTATTAGGGGGCTTTCTGACTGCCCCGGTTTTCCTCTGCTGATTTTTTGAGGGTTTACCGATGACCAGGTCTGTCTATACGTTTGGCATGCTCCCTGTAGGAGCAACGTTTTACTATTTGGGCCATGCAGCACTCAAGCTTGCGCACGGCGAGGGCAACCAACCGGGCAAGTTCAAGTGGTTGTTTGAGTCCGAGCATCCGGGTTGGAATATCTACAACGGTGATGCTGTAGCTCCTGCAAACCTACCTGCCGAGGAGGACAAGGCGCGACAGAGCTAAGGCTTTTAGAGACCTAACCATGCCCTCACTCCCTTGGGTGGGGGATGGGGTCTTGGGTTAGCCAAATATCAACGGCTTGGCATCACGCCAACTCACAGCAATCTCGATCCAGAGCACGATCAGGCGGACCTATTGTAGAGATAGCAACAGAGGGGGCGATAATATCACCTCAATAGACCAGGACCAGGTGAAAGTGATTCAGCGATAGACCCACCGGAGAGTGCAGCCCATGCTAGCCGAGCTAATTCATGACTTGGAACAGGACTATCCGGGAGTGCTGGAGCGGGGGCTTTGCCTCCTGATGAGTGGTGTGAGTTGGCAATACTATGAAGCCTTGATCTGCAAACTCGAAGATAGGGCTTCGCTGCGTCTCACTTATTTAGATGGGGAATTGGAAGTTGTAGCGCCGAGCCGTCGTCAAGAGGGCATCAAAAAACGCATTGCAATTTTGCTAGAAGCCTATTTTGAGGAAACAGATACCGAGTATTTTCCTTTGGGTTCAACGACCTTTCGCAGTGAGCAGCAGCGAGGTGGCAGTGAACCGGATGAAAGCTATTGCCTCGGAGTCGAAAAGGACGTTCCTGATTTAGTGGTAGAGGTATCTCTCACAAGCGGCGGCATCGATAAACTAACGGTTTACCAACGGCTCAAGATTCCTGAGATCTGGTTCTGGCAGGATGAGCAGTTGTCTATCTATTGCTTGAGAGAGGGGCAGTACGAGAAGGTTACTCGCAGCGAGCTGTTGCCCAAGTTAGAGCTAGAGCTTCTGAAAGCCTATATCTTGCATCCTCAACCTTTGTCAGCAGTCAAAGAGTTTCGGCAGAGAATACGGCAGTCAATGTAGATTGAGATATTTCTCCAAGGGAATGCTGCCCTGCTTAGCCGAATATCAACTGCTTGGCCTCACTCCAACAGCCAACCAAACAGCTCTCCAACCGTAAGCTGCAACTCACCCACAAAGGACGGCACAGGCAACTGAACGGCTGCTTCATCAAATGCCTCTGGTAGCTGTTGAGGCAGATAAACGAATACCGTTTGCTCCGCCGGATCAATCAGCCAGCCCATCTGCGTTCCGTATTTCAAGCAATGCAGAATATTCTTTGTAACTTTTGTCTGGCTCTGATCGGGTGACAAGATTTCAATTGTCCAATCTGGAGCAGCCTGAAACGTGTTGGCAATTTCGCCGTTCTCGTCACGGGGAATTCTGTTCCAAGCAAACACAGAGATGTCAGGCACAGTTGAACGTCCGCCAAAGGTGCAGCGCAACTCAGGAAAGGCACGAGCAATCTTCTTGAGCTTTACAACGCTATTGATAGCTGTGACGAACTCACCCTGAATCGTGCTGTGTTTGCCCTGTGGCATTGGCTTCTGAATAATTTGACCGTCGATGTACTCGCTGGCAGGTTTGGTTTCCGGCAGTTGCAGAAACTCATCGAGTGTGATGGGTTTAGAGAGGGCCTGTACCATTGGGTTGCCTTCAGAAGTGCCAGACAAGCTTTAGCTCTATTTTATGTGGAGAATGTCCATAGAGGGTTATCGAAGTGTCTAAGTCAGGTAATGATTCTGTAACCCCTGAAAACCTAATCACTGAGAAAAGCAAGAACGGACAGCCATACTTTTAGTCACTCACGACCTATATATTAACTAGGGATAGGATGGCTGTGATCCTTAGGGAATGCTATGTTTCGAACTTATATGGGCTTCGCAAGAAGTCCAGAACAATTTGAGGATAATCGTTCTGTATAAGACTCATCAAACGATTTATTAAAGGGAAAATTCCATCGCCCTTCTCAACGCGGCCTAGAGAAATCCATATCGATGGAAAGTACCTCGTCAACATACCCAAAACATAGGACGCAGAGAAGTAAAGAGACAGCGTGTTGAGATAAACACTCTCTTGAATTGGTGGAACTAGATAAATATCCCCGATATCAACAAAGTCATGATCATGCAACTTCTGCACAAAGTAAGGGACATATGATTTGGGAAGGTCTACGTTTATCTCTGTCTGGTTTACATCTATATTTAGAATATTCCAATTCACCACCGGAAGAATCTGCTTCAAATGCTCTATTTCAACTGGCAATTTTAGAGTTGCAATGTGATGTTCTGGCTCTGAAGACTTAAAAGCTTTTAATTCTGAAGCAACAAATTCTTTATCTTTCCAAATCCTATATTCCTCTGAGAGATCAGGAATACACTTGATTATATCTTCAAAGCTCAAACGTGTCCCAAGATTCGGCAAATCAAAAGAATACATCCAATTAACTTCGCTACAGTTACCTCTAAAATAGCTTCTATTCTCAGTCGTTTTCAAAAGATCATAAAAGGCACCTTCTGAAATACCAATTTCAAGGAGGCATACATTCCTCAGTTCGTTTTTCAGTGTTCCTCTCCATTCTTTTATTTCTAAACCGTGTGCTGGTTTAAGGGCAGATTCGGAAAGCTGAATATCAAGAGCTAGAATCAAACCACGACTAAGTGCAAGGACACCATAATACAGAAGCAAAGGCCGTACTGTTATCGCTGATTTCTCAGCATTGAGATAGTACTCTCTGGCTTGGATAAAATTTGATGTTACCTCATTGATAACCCGTGCTGAGGGTGAGCGTCCATGTCTCCGTTCGAGCGCTCGCTCTACAAGGTCACGGGTTTCAAACTCAATAAGCTTATGCCAGACTTTTTGCATTTTACGATCCTTAGTAGGGAACATAGCCATTTTCTAGGACAGGTACCATAAATCTGACTACTTATCGAGATGTTATCCCACAAATAGGGAATTACTAGAAAAAGTAGGCTTTGAGGTTTTAAGGATATACACAACCAAGTAGAAGCGAGTCCAGCTCACAATAGCTTGTCTTCACTACTTGAACGTGTAAAATATCTTTGGGCAAAGCAATCAAACGCAGGTCTTGACAAACTAGCATTTCTGCAGCCTTGGAGCTAGAAATCAAATGATTATGCAAGCCAAGGACAAAAAATATTACACAGCCGAAGAATACCTAGAACTTGAGCTTGATTCGGCAGAACGCCATGAATACCTTGACGGTGAAATTGCCACGATGACAGGTGGAACACCAAACCACAATCAAATCGCCCTCAACCTAAGCGGCACCCTGAACCTAACCCTCAGGCGTCAACCCTATCGCGTATTCGTCGCAGACCAACGCCTCTGGATTCCCAGAAAAAAGATTTACACCTATCCCGATGTCATGGTCATTCAAGGCGAATTGCAATTTCAGGAAGGGCGACGAGACACCATCACCAACCCACTGATAATCGCTGAAGTTCTATCAGGCTCCACCCGCAACTACGACAAAGACGCCAAGTTCTCAGCCTATCGAACCATCCCAGGTTTCCAGGAATATCTTCTGATTGACCAATACACCTTGCACATCGAGCAATACTTCAAAACCGACCAAAAACGGTGGACATTTTCCGAATACGACGAGGCCGATGAAATAGTCTCCTTCAACTCCATCCCCTTTCAAATGCCACTCGCAGACATCTACGACAAAGTGGTGTTTGAGGAGATAGGCAACGGCTAGAGAGAGCTAGCTATGTTGCTAGAGAAATACGCTCTCTATTGTTTCAACCTCGACTATGACGTGGGACTGGCTCGGACAGCAACCCCGACATCTCCAGCACAATATCTGACCAGGCTTTCGCTTGCTCAGCAACCTTCATCCGCTGCGAATAATCAGCCGAGATACTTTTCCAACTTAGCTGCCACCGAGCCAATTGAACTTGCATCTCAACCAGTTCTGCTGCTCTGTCAATGCCTGCATCCATAGCTGTCCACTCAATGAAGAACTTACTTTCTTCAATCAAGCTGGCAACCGCATCACAATTCAGATCATTACGGGAAAAAGATTTAATTCGAGCCAAATTTGCAGCAAGTTCGCCCAAACGATTGGAAACCGGCTCACGGAGATAGCGCTCCCGAGATGAAGTCCAGTCTTTCATACACCTCCAAATCCTGAGTAATCTGGCTCACTCGCTCCCGACCCCCTGAATTCAGAATCTCCATTGAGCGATTATTTTGGCGAGGACAAATATTGATCAGCGATTCATAAAACATCTCTTGTGTTCGAGGGTTCCAACTGTCTTGTGGCGCGAGTACGGATAACGAAAATCATTCAAGTCAAACTGAGTAAGCCGCCACATAGTTTACCAAGGAAGCCAGCTAACACAACGGTTTTCATCATCCGAAAAGCTTTTGCTTCAAGGCTTCTGAAGACATGCCCCAATCCAAGCCTGTCCAATATTCCTGCAAAGCAGTCTCACTCTCTGCAATCTCTTCAGCAGGAATGAACTCATCTGTATCTTCAACCGCAACCCCATGATGAACTAAAGATGACAGAGCCTCTATTAACCGGCTTTGATCAGGCAAGAAAAGCTGCTTTGCTAAACTAAGTACCTCTTCATAAGTAGGCATAGAAATTGCCTTTACACGAATTCCTGAACTCAGTATAGAGATAAATTTCGCTGCTGACAGTCTAAAGAAGAGAAAGCCAATACAAACAGACAATCAAGAAACCAGCAGCAACGTCTAAACCCACTGCATCGGGTCAAGTTGATAGTAGCGTTGCAACTGCTCATAAATCGCCGGGTGCTTCTTCAGCAACGCCTGTGGCTTCTCAAAAAACGTCTCAGTAGCCACCGCAAAAAACTCCGCCGGATTCGTCGCGCCATAGCTATCCATCACCGTCGTGGCGCCTCGCTCAACATCTCGGCAAAGCTGCTCATATCCCGCCGCCATCACCTGCGCCCAAACCGAATAATCTGAATCCCGCCGCAAAATCGGCACCCCCTCCGCCTTGCCATCCTCCTGATCCAACTGATGGGCAAACTCGTGCAGAACCACATTATGCCCATCCCGCCAATTGCCCATGTCTTGCTTCACCTGTTGCCAAGACAACACTAACTGGTCATTCGTCCACGACTCCCCCAGCCGCGCCACCCGCCGTTCCTCAACCACATAATTGCCTAACGCAGCTGTTTCATTAACAAAATAAGCAGTGGGATAAACCAGCACCGAACGCAACCGAGGGAAATAATTGCCACGCTCGTTCAGCAACAGCAAACAGGCCACCGCCGCAATTACCAGCCGCATTTCTTCAGTGACCTGTAAACCAGCACAGCCAATAAACTGCTTCTCCGCCAAAAACACCTGAACATGCCCCTGAAGCCGCCTTTGATCAGCCACAGAAAGACGAGCATAAATGGCAAGATTCTGCTCAATAATCGCAGCCCAAACCGGAGAAAAAGAACGTCGTCTAAGACGATTGCGCCGCCGTTCAACCGATACAGGATTAATTAAAATCCCAGTAATCACCAGCCCAACAATGAGAAAGACAACAATGGTTCCAACCATATGGCAACGCTGGGTGTCCCCTCAATACGCCCCAATCCTTGAAGCACGTCCCCTCCCTTCCCATTCAACCAAATCTAGAGAGAGGCAAGCCCACCTGTAAGATCGAGAATATGGCCAAGCTCCCCCACATCCAACTTCCCAACACCCTCAAAGAACGGCTCGTGCAAGGCCATCCCTGGGTGTATCGCAATCACGTGCCAGCGCAGATGCATTTTCCTTCAGGCACCTGGGTGCGAGCGCAGTGCGGGAACTGGACGGGCTATGGCCTCTGGGATGCCAATGGTCCAATCGCGATTCGCATCTTTTCAGAACAACAACTTCCTACTCCGCAATGGCTGCGCGAACAGGTGGGTTCGGCTTGGGACTTGCGCTTGTCTTTGCGCGAAAAAGGTTGCACCGCCTATCGCTGGCTGTTTGGCGAAGGCGACGGGTTGCCCGGTCTAACCGTAGATCTCTATGGCCAGTTCGCCGTCATCCAGACCTACATGGAAGGGGCCACTGCCCTACAGGATTGGTTGATTGATGCCCTCAAAGCAACCACATCCCTGCAAGGCATCTACCTACGAACCCAGCACCGCAACCGCGAGAGCATCGATAACAAACCAGAACCTAAAACCGGCCATAAACCAGAGCCTAAAACCGAAAACCAAGCCGAAAGTAAAGTAGAGCTTTTGTGGGGCAAACCTGCACCTACTGACCTGGTCGTCATCGAGCATGGCCTGAACTTTCAAGTGAACTTACAGGCGGGTCAAAAGACCGGCTTATTTCTAGATCACCGCGAAAACCGTCGCTTCATTGAGGGACTGAGTCAGGACCGCGATGTGCTCAACTGCTTTGCCTACACAGGCGCGTTTTCCCTCTACGCCCTGCGCGGCAAAGCCCGTCAGGTCACCAGTGTTGATATTGGCAAAGGCTTGGCTGAGGCTGCCAGCACCAACATCGCCCTCAATCAGCTCGACAGCCAGCGCCACACCTTCGTGACCCAAGACTGCTTCAACCTGCTTAACAGCTACGTCGAGCAAGGCCGCCGCTTCGATTTGCTAATCCTCGATCCCCCTAGCTTCGCCAAAAGCAAGCAAAATCGCCACGCGGCCCAACGAGCCTACACCAAACTCAACGCACTGGCCCTGCGTTGCGTAGCTCCAGGTGGTCTCCTAGCAACCGCAAGCTGTACCAGTCAGATCAGCACCGAAGCCTTCAAAGAAGCAATCGCTGCCGCAGGTGCCTCAGCCGGACGTCGCTTCCAAATCATCCATGAGGCCGGTCAGCCCGTTGATCACCCCGTACCTGCCCAGTTTCCAGAAGGCCGTTACCTCAAATTTGTCGTGGGCAGAGTTAGGTGAAAAGAGTCAAGTGCGGCTCAATGGCGCTACCCAGCTAATGCTAGGCTTCAACCGGCTGAACAGGAATCTCGATCACGAACTCTGCTCCCTGTCCCGGCGATGAGAGACACTTCAGCTGACCGCCATGCTGCCGCACAATTTGGTAGCTAATTGACAGCCCTAGCCCAGTGCCCTGGCCCACAGGTTTAGTCGTGAAAAACGGATCGAAAATGTGAGGCTTGACCGCATTTGCGATGCCAGGTCCATTGTCAGCAATCGATACTTGAATCCAGTTAGTTTGCTGGTTCGGTTGCGCTTTTAGCCAACTGGTTCGGATTGTGATTTGAGCGCGTCTGGGCTCATCTCGATTCGGCTCCGGATTGAACATCTCCAGAGCATCAATGGCATTGCTCAGAATGTTCATAAAAACCTGATTCAGCTGCCGCGCATCGCAATCGACTAGAGGCAGCTTGTCATACTCCCGCACCACCCAAATCAGCGGCTCGCCAGCGCCATCTTGCAGCCGATACTGCAACAGCAGCAGCGTCTGATCGAGTCCTTGATGCAGATCCGTAAGCTTTGTGGTCGCTTCGTCTAGGCGGCTAAAGTTTTTGAGCGTGTTGACCAACCGACGAATGCGTTCTGTCCCTCGCTGCATCGACTGCAGTGTTTTCGGTAAGTCCTCGCTCAGAAACTCGAAATCGATCTCTGTCAGTTTCGCCTCAATCTCAGCCACAGGTTCTGGATAATGAGCCTGATAGAGCTGCACAAGTTCTAGTAACTCTTGGACTGCCTGGTTGGTATGGATTAAATTGCCGTAGATAAAGCCCACCGGATTATTAATTTCATGGGCAATACCAGCTACCGTTTTGCCTAAGCTCGCCATCTTCTCAACTTGGATCAGTTGTACCTGGCTTTGCTTCAAGTCGTGATCGCCCTGTTGCATTAAGTTAAGCACCACCTGGTAAGCCTCATCCCAAGCCTGTGCCAGGGTATCTGTCCAACGCTCCGCCAAAAACACAGCTAAGGTCTTGAGCAAAACTGTGCCAATCATGGCGTAATGATCATCAATCACGCCGTACTGCGTATGCCTAGCGCCCAGTCCTCGCAACGCACCTGCTAGCACGTCTGGTTTGCGCAAGTTCTCGATCACCAGCTCTAGAGAAATCCACAGTTTGCGGTTCTGTTGCTCCATATCCGTACAAGCAAACAGCGCTTGAACCTGCGGATACTCTACGAACAGCGTCCTATAGAAACACGCAACAAAGTCCGCTGCTTGGGGCTTAATCCACTGAAAGCTTTGCTCTAAGACTTCGATCTGAAGAGACATGGCACATGGACAACTAAGAGGTAATCACGTCAACCTTGCAGGCACCCCGTTTAGTATGTTCACGCATCTAGCTGCAATTACCGGGTAGATACAGGATGTCAATGAGCCTTAACATCCGGCAGCTCAATCAGGCGTTGAGACAAACCAGTCGATTAGTTTACGCGCAATGCTGACCCTCGGCGGAACCTTCGGCAGGTTGTATTTGCTGAACCAAGCCGCCTCTACTAGTTCCTGCGCTTCGACCACAATCTCGCCACCCGCATAGGTGGCCGTGAAGCCGATCATCAGGGAGTTGGGAAACGGCCAGGGTTGGGAGCCAAAGTAGCGAATGTCTTTGACCTCGATGCCCACTTCCTCGCGCACTTCGCGCACCACCGTCTCTTCCAGCGACTCTCCCGGCTCTACGAAGCCAGCCAGCACACTGTACATGCCCGATGGGAAGCGATGGGCCCGAGCCAATAGCAGTTCTTCCCCCCGCGAGATCAGCACAATGATCGCAGGTGAGAGGCGCGGATAATTGACTAAGCCGCACTTTGGGCAGCGTTTGACCCGCTCCGTCGGCAGTTGCGTCATCGGCGTGGCGCAGTGCCCACAATATTGGTGGGTCCGGTCCCATTCCATGACTTGAAAGGCACGACCACTGACTGCATACAAGTCTTCTGCCAAAGTTCCATACAGCTCACGCAGGCCCCGCAGAGCCATTCCGGTAGGTGGGCTTGCATCTTGGGGCAGTTCGGCGGCGTAACAAGGCTGGTCCTCTAAGCTGCCGAGAAATTGGGTCCGCACCGGTTGCAAACCAATTTCTGTCAGGCTGACTAGATTGGGGATTTGGCTGGCTGTCTCTTCGCCCTGAACCAGCAACTTGTTGCCGACAAATGCAAACCACCACGCGGCTCCAGACTGGGCTTCCGGGGGAGCAATGCCAGGGATAAAGGTTCGACTCATAGCCTTGGAACGCAATCGCCTTCATCGTATCACCGCAACCCAATGGTGGCCGTGCTGCTCAGAAAGCGCTCAGAAAGTACCCGGAAAGCACCCAGAAAGCATCAAGTTTGATTGTGCTGTCTGCTAGTAGGTTAACGCGCAATGAGTTGGGAATCGGTTCACTTTTAAGCACTATTCCAAGAGCCTGAAGTGGAGATTTAGAATAGAAACATTGGCAGAGTGATCAATGTTTTTGAGCAGAAGTTTAGGTTGTGCAGCGTAAACCCACCCCAGCAGAAATTCGTGCGGCCTTCGGCACGACCATCCCAGACATCATTGCCCCAAACTTGCAGGTTTTATTCTGTGGCATTAACCCCAGCCTCTACAGTGCGGCAATTGGACATCACTTTGCCCGTCCTGGCAATCGTTTTTGGCCAGCTTTGCATGGTGCCGGTTTTACCCAACGGCTGCTAACGCCTTTTGAAGATCACGACCTGTTGCAAACGGGCTATGGCCTGACCAATATTGCCACTCGTGCAACTGCCAGAGCCGATGAATTGGACACGGCAGAGCTGGTCATAGGTCAACAACAGCTAGCGGCCAAAGTGCAGCACTACCAGCCCCGGTTTCTGGCAGTTCTAGGCATCAGCGCTTATCGCACTGCCTTCAATCGGCCCAAAGCAGTGATGGGACAGCAGGAAGAGTTCTTGCACCAAACAGCAATTTGGGTACTGCCTAATCCCAGTGGTTTAAATGCGCACTATCAACTCGAAGATCTCAAACGCGTGTACGGAGAACTGCGAGTTGCAGCTCAAACTTAAGCCCCTGAACTTAAGTGCTGATTTAAGCACATGAATTAAGCCCATATCCGACGAGCAAGACGCTGTGAGTCATCCTGCTTACAGCAAGGGGACACCAGTAGAGTAAAATTGCCCTTCAACCGGCATTTATACCCGCCTGACCCTATGCACTCCGACTACTTGGAGCGAATCCTGACTGCCCGCGTCTACGATGTCGCGCAGGAAACGCCGTTGGAATATGCGCCCAATCTGTCGAGACGGCTGAATAATAAGCTTCTGCTCAAGCGCGAGGACATGCAGTCGGTCTTTTCCTTCAAGCTACGGGGTGCCTACAACAAGATGGCGAAATTGCCGCCAGACTTGCTGGAGCAAGGAGTAATTGCGGCCTCTGCCGGAAACCATGCGCAAGGCGTTGCCCTAGGAGCGGCCCGACTGGGCACCCGCGCCATTATCGTCATGCCTGTAACCACGCCCCAGGTCAAAGTGGATGCAGTTAAAGCCCGCGGCGGTGAGGTGGTGTTGTATGGCGATACTTATGACGATGCCTACACCTATGCCCGCCAGCTAGAGACCGAAAAAGGCTTGACCTTTATCCACCCCTTCGATGACCCTGACGTGATCGCTGGCCAGGGCACAATCGGCATGGAAATTCTACGCCAATGTCAGCAGCCGATCCATGCCATTTTTGTGGCAATTGGCGGGGGCGGTTTAATTTCTGGCATTGCCGCTTATGTTAAACGCTTGCATCCTGAAATCAAGATCATTGGCGTTGAGCCGGTTGATGCCGATGCGATGTATCAATCCCTGAAGGCGGGAGAGCGGGTGCGCTTGGCCCAGGTGGGTCTGTTTGCGGATGGGGTAGCCGTGCGACAGGTGGGCGAAGAGACTTTCCGTTTATGCCAGCAGTATGTGGATGAGATCATCCTGGTCGATACAGATGATACCTGCGCCGCAATTAAAGACGTGTTTGAAGATACGCGCTCGATTCTGGAACCCGCAGGTGCGCTAGCAATTGCTGCGGCCAAAGCCTATGTCGAGCGGGAGCAAATTCAGGGCCAGACCCTAGTTGCTGTAGCTTGTGGGGCCAATATGAACTTTGATCGTCTGCGCTTTGTTGCAGAACGGGCTGAGTTCGGTGAGCGCCGCGAAGCGATTTTTGCTGTCACGATTCCGGAAGAACGGGGCAGTTTGCGCAAGTTTTGCGAATGCATTGGCAGACGCAATCTCACTGAGTTTAACTATCGTATTGCCGACGAAAAAGCAGCCCACATTTTTGTCGGCGTGCAAATTCAAAACCGAGCTGATGCTGCCAAAATGGTGGCAAATTTTGAGGCTAATGGCTTCGAAACCATTGACTTAACCGACGACGAACTGACCAAATTGCACCTACGTCATATGGTCGGTGGACGCTCTCCCTTGGCCCACAATGAACTACTCTACCGCTTCGAGTTTCCCGAACGTCCCGGTGCCTTGATGAAGTTCGTCGGTTCCATGAGCCCCGACTGGAATATCAGCCTATTCCACTACCGCAACAACGGTGCAGACTATGGGCGAATTGTTGTAGGCATGCAAGTGCCTCCTCACGAAATGGAAGAATGGCAAGCCTTTCTCGATACTCTCGGCTATCGCTACTGGGATGAAAACAAGAACCCAGCCTACAAGCTGTTTTTGGGATAGAAGGATCGTTCCTTGTAGTGTCCTAGAAATGCAGAATCTTGAGATTATTTAATTTCAGATTCGGTTCAGCCTACGCATAGTCGAGCGCAGAATAGTAGAGAGGCGTTAAAGGTATGGTATGTCCGTCGCAACATCTGCCGCTGTTCTCTGTTTTGGTGGACCTGGAAAATTGAAGTCTCCGCCAGCGGCAAAGATATTACCGCCAGCGACCCTTTCTACAGCCTTCTTCTTTACACTGTGAGAAAGAATATTACCGTCTTTATCGCAGTGATAATGAATCACTAGAGCTGGTTGCGCAGGCGGAAGGACATTCTTCACGTCCACGATTTCACAACTGAGTCCATAGCGGCCGTCTCTTCGCGAGCCATCTGGATTTCTTTCCCACTGAGACAAAAACCAGCGGTGGGCATCAGCGACCTCGAATCCGGCGTTCTTGACCAACCACAACACTTCAAGACCATGGTCGACTAGAGGGTCTTGCAATCGGTTCCAGTATTGAAGAGCCATCACCTTCATCTCAGCCTCGCTTGCCGCTTTTTCTTGCTGCGCCTTGAGTGCTGCTTTCTCTTTCGCTTCCCCTTGATGAATTAGCCCTATGACAACTCGTGCAGCAGCGCGAATCTCGTTGCCCTTTAGCCCGTTCACTGAGCCTGACAGATCTAGGATAATCTTTAGCCCAGCTCGGATCTCCTCTAGATTCTCCCCACCCTTCTCAACCGCTTTCTTTATCTGGTTGTTGATCAACCCTCTCACTTCTCCTGGATTATCTCTCAACGTTTGTTGGATCATGGCTTTGAAATCAGCATTATCTCCAACTTCAGCTGTTACCCTGCCAATTTTTGCAGTCATGCGTTGAACATATGTCGTTTCCTGCAAAAGAGGTAATGAATTGCCTTTCTGCTGCACCACATGCGTTAACTCATGAGCAATTAGCTCCTGCCCATCTCGGCTCCCAGGGTTGTACCCTCCCTGCCGGAAAAAGATATCTTGTCCTGTCGTAAAAGCCTTTGCCTGAATGGATTGATTTAACTGGTCAGATTGCGGATCGGTATGAACTTTTACCCGACTAAAATCTGCGCCAAACACCCGTTCCATTGGCTTGCGAATATTGTCGGCCAATGGCTGTCCGCTCCCTCGTGACTGCTGAATTGATGTTTCCAACTCCGGTGGGGCAGACATTAAGCCGCCAGCGGATAGGCGTTGGACCACTGGCTTCATCATCAATTTGTCTTCATCCTCAGGCGTCTCCTCCCGCTGGATACTGCCTGCTGGCTTCATCTGGAGTTCTTCGTCCTCAGCCAGCCCCTCCCGCTGGAGCGTTTGGCTCGGAGGCTGATTGATTTGATTGACAACTTGATGCGCAACTCGATCGGCTTCTTGCTCATACCGATCTCCCGCAGCACCAATGGTTAGCTTAGGCTGCATGAGCACCGGCAAAGCGGCTGGCACCACTCGGGATGCATTGGGGCTATGGACTGGCACTGTCGTAAAGTTGAAATCAAATCGAGAGGTTGGCTCAGTCCTAGGGACCGCCTCTAATCCCCGTTGTACTTGGTTAACTGAGGTGTGAGGCAGAGCTTGAAAGGTTTGCTGAGAGGACTCACTCTGGGAGGTAGACTGATGGGCTCTATGCAACGTCATACTCGCAGCCTCACTTATCGGATAATTGGCATCCAGCTTTTTTGTGTCTGATTACTGAGACCCATAAAATCGTCAAAGTAATCATCAACCTAGACTACAACTATCTGCAATTGTCTTTGTGGGCATCTGCTTAACCTGACACCTGAAAAACTACAGACAGATTATTGGCTGGCATTGCAACGGTTTTAACCAGCACAAGCTTGTGAGCTTGGGCAGCAGCCACAACATCTTCTAAATCCCGTACGCCCCACTCTGGGTTCCGGCTCCGCAAATTCTCGTCAAACCCGGCATTACTAGGTGCAGTATGCCTGCCACCCTGCTTAAAAGGACCGTACAAGTAGAGAATGCCACCGATTGGCAGAATCCGCCCTGCTCCTGCCATTAACCCTAGGCAAGCTGACCAAGGCGCGATGTGAATCATATTAATGTTGACAATTGCCGTAATCGGGTCCCGTTCGAAGTCCAACATTTGCAATGGCCCAGATGGCTTCTCTTCAACCACCCAAACTGGGTCACAAACATTCAGCGCAACCGGCGGGTGCAGGTTAGTCGCGGAGGAGCGTTCTTGCCAAGCAGCAATACTGGCTCGGGCTACTGGATCAGGATCCGAGGGAATCCACTTCCGAGGTTGCAACCGAGGTGCAAAGAAGACAGCATGTTCACCAGTGCCACTGGAGATTTCTAGCACAGTTCCAGTAGGCGGTAGAACCTGTAAAAGTACCTCTAGAATCGGCTCTTGATTGCGCTGGGTAGCCGGGGCATATTGTCGGGCATCGGGAGATCCATGCATTTGAATTCTGTAGTTCCAGTCGGGACCCCATCATTTTCAACCAGGATCAACTCCCTCCAACAAGCGAGAGCGAGTGATAAAGCGTTCGCCATTCGGTCCATCTAGGGAAAAATCGCTGCCGCCTGGACCTGGGGCAACATCAATAATCAGCTGTGTGTGTTTCCAATACTCATATTGCGCTGCATGCATGTAGAAGGGACATCCCCCAATTTGACCAAGCAAAATATCTCGCTCCCCAACCTTCAATTCGCCATCGGGATAGCACATGGGAGCACTGCCATCACAACAGCCGCCCGACTGGTGAAACATCAGCGGACCGTGTTGGGATTTGAGCAGATCGATCAGAGCCAGAGCAGTCTCAGTAGCAACAACTTGGGCAGTTTTGATAGGAGCCATTCGTACCTCCTGCGGACCATTCAGAGTTCAATAGAGATTGCAGGGGCGGTACTTGCCCCTGCAAATTTCAACTATCAATTGCTGTCGAGATGGGGCTATTAACTAAAAGAAGCCAAGCGCTTTAGAGCTGTAGCTGACCAGAACATTCTTGGTCTGTTGATAGTGCGTCAACATCATTTTGTGACCTTCTCGACCGATACCCGACTGTTTGTAGCCCCCAAAAGTAGCGTGAGCCGGGTAGAGGTGATAGCAATTCGTCCAGACACGTCCCGCTTGAAGTTTGCGTCCCATGCGGTAAGCCCGATTGCTATCGCGAGTCCAGATGCCAGCTCCCAGGCCATAGAGCGTATCGTTAGCAATTGCCAGTGCTTCTGCTTCATCCTTGAAAGTGGTTACTGCTAGTACTGGACCAAAGATTTCTTCCTGGAAGATGCGCATTTGGTTGTGGCCTTTGAAGACTGTGGGCTTGTAGTAGTAGCCCCCGCTCAAGTCACCAGATAGCTCGGCACGCTCGCCGCCAATCAGACACTCTGCTCCTTCCTGTTTGCCCAAGTCGATATAAGACTGGATTTTTTCGATCTGATTAACTGAAACCTGCGCACCTAACATGGTTTCTGGGTCAAGGGGATTGCCCTGACGAATTCGGGCGATTCGCTCTAGTGCTCGCGCCATGAAACGTTCATAAATCGATTTATGAATCAGGGCTCGCGAGGGACAAGTGCAAACCTCACCTTGATTGAAGGCAAATAGCACTAAACCTTCGATTGCTTTGTCTAGAAAATCGTCGTCAGCAGCAGCAACATCTTCAAAGAAAATATTGGGAGATTTGCCGCCTAGTTCCAGGGTTACGGGGATAATATTCTGAGACGCATACTGCATAATCAAGCGCCCTGTGGTTGTCTCGCCCGTGAAAGCAACCTTGGCAATGCGGGGACTGGTAGCTAGCGCCTTACCAATCACGCTACCAGAGCCATTGATCACATTGATCACCCCGGCAGGCAGCAGGTCCCCAATCAATTCCATCAGCACCAAAATCGAGGCTGGTGTAGGACTAGCAGGTTTGAGAATGACACAGTTACCCGCTGCTAAAGCAGGCGCTAATTTCCAGGCTGCCATCAGCAATGGAAAATTCCAAGGAATGATTTGCCCAACCACACCTAGGGGCTCATGGAAGTGATAGGCAACCGTATCTTGATCGATTTCGCTGATGCCTCCTTCTTGCGCCCGAATGGCACTTGCAAAGTAGCGAAATTGATCAACAGCCAATGGAAGGTCCGCCGCCGTGGTCTCGCGAATGGGTTTGCCGTTCTCCCAGGTCTCCACAGTAGCCAGCCGCTCTAGATTTTCTTCTATGCGGTCAGCAATTCGCAGCAGAATACGGGCTCTTTCAGCCACTGAAGTATTCGCCCAATTTTCTTTGGCGGCGTGAGCAGCATCCAAGGCCAGCTCCAAATCAGTCACATCTGAATTAGGAACCTGACACAGGGGTTTACCTGTAATTGGTGTTAGATTATCGACATAGCGCCGACTCGCAGGCGGCACCCATTTTCCACCAATGAAATTGTCATAGCGAGCATGAAAAATTTTGTCGCTTTCTAATTTAAGCGGTGCAGAGACAACCATTTTAAGCCTCCTAAAAGTGAGGTCTGTGAGCTATTTGTAGCGATAGCTCACAGCAACTGGCTAGAAGCTTAATCTATCATCTGTCTCTACTGAATCTCAGCCTCAAACATGCTTTTCAAGAAAATGGCACGAAATGTAATTCTAAAGAGATGCAGTGTATAGATCTGTATTCTCAGAGAGTTAAATCAACGAAGATAGTGAGGTGGCAAAACAGCGACCACCTCATCACCACTTAACTAGCCCCTTTGGTTAGCCCTTCTAAGTAGCTAGATTGCTATCTCCGCCCTCCAAAATCGTTCCTTCTAATTTAGTGTTCTCTAGGTTGGCTCCACTCAGAGTCGCCTCCTCTAACGAGGCATCGGTGAGGTTTGCCTCTTGCAGGTTCGCGGCTGCCAGATCTGCACCACTGAGGTCAGCCGCTTCTAAATTGGCTCCGCTCAGGTCGGCCTGATGCAACTCGGCTTGGCTGAGGTCTGCTTGCACCAGGTTGGCCACTTGAAGATCGGCCTGGCTTAGATTGGCGCCGTCTAGAATTGCCCCTTCCAGGATTGCCCCATCTAGAATCGCATCCCGCAGGTCAGTTCCACTTAGGTCAGCTTGAGTCAGATTGGCACCGTTCAAATCAGCGCCACTGAGATCGGCACGGCTGAGGTTAGCGCGCTTCAGATTCGCTCCGTCCAGGGAGGCACCGCTCAGAACCGTGCCACTGAGGTCAACGCCCTCCAAGTTGGCTTCCCGTAGGTCAATTGCACCAAACTCTCTTTCGCCCGCCGTATAACGCTTCGTGAGTTCTTCCGTGTTCATTTCCCTCACCTTTTTATATGAGCTAAGACCAGCCTGGGCACCAATGCAACGATTAACGTAACGACTAACGTGCTGAACAGCCAATCGCTAAAACGCTGCGTTACAAAGGTCACACCCCTTTATCAGGTGTAAGTTAGGGATATGGATTGAACACCTGCCCACAGGTACACTTTGCAAATGTGGCTAAAGAGATAGCTGTCAAAGCCGGGTTCGTGGCAGCTATCATCCTATAAACATCTCTAGCCATCTAGCCATTTAATCAAGTAGACCTCGGCAGCCATCTCGACTTGCCTTAGCAAGACATTTCTACACCTCGTCGCGCCCCCATGACCATCCTCACGCCTCGTGCTGGGGCCAGTGTTACCCCCCGACGCTTTGGATGCTCTGGGCTATGGTCTGCAAGAGCTAGTTCGTAGCGTCGCAAAACTGTGGCCAACACTAATTTCATCTCAAATGAAGCTAACGCCTCACCAATACAACGACGCACCCCGCCACCAAAGGGTAGGAACTCATAGGGAGAAAATTGACGTTCTAAAAATCGTTCTGGCTTAAATTGCCTGGGATTTGGATAAAGGTCCTCACGGTGATGAGTGAGATAAATACAGCCGTAAAGCCTCGTACCAGGCTCTAGAGAATAACCCAGTAGTTCCACCGGTTCTTTCACTGCTCGTGGCACAGTCAGCATAGCTACTGGGTAAATCCTCAGCGTCTCATTACAGACTGCCGTTAGATAAGGTAGCCGGGTAATGCTCAAGGGGTCTGGCTCGTTTCCCAGAGTTTCTAGTTCCCGAAGCAGCTTTTCCCGGATATCTGTAGACTTATAAACCCAGTACAAGGCCCAGGCAATCGCTGTGGCAGTAGTCTCATGGCCGGCTAGCAGCAAGGTCATTAACTCATCGCGTAATTCGACATCAGTCATCCCTTCTCCGGTTTCATCACGAGCACAGAGAAGTAAGCTGAGAATATCTAAATGCGAAGCGTCAATGCGTTCTCGACGCTCACGAATTTCTGCATAGAGGCACTCGTCAATTTGTCGTTGCAAATGACGAACATATCCCCAAGGGCTTTTAGGGCCTAAGTCTTTTTGCAAAGATGGGAAAAAGAGTAATCCTGCTAGAAATGGTGACTGAAATGCATCTGTTAGGGCTGCGATCCGCTGTTTGAGCTGATAAAATCGCTCCCTATCTGAAACACCGAAAACCACCTTCAAAATCACTGCCATTGAGATATCTTGCATCACGCTACGAGCCGTAAAAGCTTGGCCCGATGACAACTGAGCAAACTCTTCTTCTGCCAACTCAATAATCAGTTGTCCATAGGTCCGCATACGCTCACCCTGACATCAACTTACGCTCACGTCGATGGCGCTCACCTTCTAACAGGAACATAGAATGATCCCCGACCAACGGCTGTAGAAGCTGATTGGAGGGAGCGATAAATTGCTTGGCATCGTTGGAGAAAATCTGCTGAATGGCCTGAGGGTTGCTTACGAGCAGTAGTACGTCAGTATTGCCAATTACAGGGGCATTGAAGACGTCGCCATAGCGCTGTCCAGCACTACCCATGTAGCCCAAAGGGTCCAATGTGTATTGAACCTTCTGCAACCACTGAGGTGTTTTCGGCCCATCGGGGAGTTTCATCGTTAGCACCGCCAAGATCAGCATTAACTCAGCCTACAACAGGGCAATAGTAATGCGCGATAATCCGCTCAACCCTCTAAAAATTAGATAGGGTGCTTAACTCTACCATCTTGCTCGGAAGTAGTTGAGCTAGCAGCAATACATAATGGCGTCTCCTTAGCCCAAGTGTTTTCCCACAAATTGTAAGCAGGCGTACAAGATCAAGTTCTCCCCCACTAATTCAGAGGATTCTTCAAAGGCAGCCCGAAAATTTTCTATGGATATCCCGACTATGTATTCTTGATTAATCGCTCGGGAATAAGAGCCTTTCAGCAGAATATCTTTGAGAATTTCAGAGCCGTAGCCTCCTAATACAAAGATCCCAATTCCAATCAGTACAAAACAGGTTTCACGACGATAATGATGCCAAAGGGTAACAAAATCTCGATATCGCCATACCATTAGAGCTGTAAATAAGCTTAGATACAACCATTTCCAGTTCTGTCCTGCTAACCACTGATCCAGATGCAGATGAATTTTAAATAGTTCATCAAATGCAGCATAAAACACCAGAACAGCAAATGTGGTCAAAAAAGACCGTGACGGATGAGGAAATCGCGTTCGAGGTTGTGGCAGTACCCACAAAATGAGCAGTCCAATCATCAGAAAATGTAGGGCCTGAAGCAGAGATGGCAGTGTGCCTTGACCATTAAAGTCAACGGGGGAATAAACCTGACCTGTGACAGCGATACTACCCAAGTACACGAAAACAATGAGCACCTCAATTGCAATCAGACCAAGGAGCAAATAACTACTGGTCTGCCGAAGGTGTTTAGCTGTGAGCATTTTGGGATAGAGATGAGGATTTCATCTCCGTTCTAGCTGTCTTTAGCTGCATTGTCAGGATATGAAGATTGAGTGTGATCCAACTAGAGTCACTGACTGCTTGGCTATCTGTATTGACCCTAAGGTACTTATAAACTTTCTTCTATATCTTCAAGTACCCAAGGCACCTTCGCAGTGAATTCGATTTGCACTAACGGCTTCCCTTTAAATGAGTTCCAGCAAAGCCCTATTTTCTCAGTAAAACTAGTACAGAAGCACTCTGCAACCAGCCTCAGTTCAAAACTGCAAACTTTCGTCTGAGCGTCATACTCACTAGCAGGAACTTTTGCATCATCTCCAGACTGCAGCCATTCAGGTCGACGCTAAGCTTAAGCAGCCTTGCACTGTTTTCCTCAACTTGAAGATTAGTGCACCGAACGAGCCTTTACAACACTTTCTGACGCAATTGCGGAAATACTTTGGACACTTTATTTAGCAGATAGTCGCCATAGGTGCCGCGAAACTCGTGAACACTGGCTCGGTCCCAGCGTTCAGACTTATTGTCATTAATCTCTTTAACAATCTTGATCGGTTGTACTTCTGCATTAAAATTTGGGTCGAAGAAGAAAGGAAAAGATAGACGATCTCGGCCTGCCGTATTCTGCACTCGGTGGGGAGTGGATAGATACTGCCCTCCAGTCATGCGGTCCAACATATCGCCGATGTTGCACACAAACGAGTTAGGAATTGGAGGTGCAGCGATCCACTGAGACTTGATCTTCACTTGCAACCCACCTGACTCATCCTGTTTGAGAATGGTTAGCAAGCCGTAGTCCGTGTGCTCACCAACTCCCCAATCCGAGCCAAGCTCAGGCCTAGATGCATTGGGAGGATAGTTAAAGATGCGAAACAAGGTCAAAGGATCTGAGGTGCAATGCTTGGCAAAATAGGATTCTTCCAGGCCAAGGCTGAGGGCAATGCCCGCCAGCAGTGTGTAGCCCAACTGCGTCATTGCGGCCATGTAAGCCAACACAATTGGTCGAAATTGCGGCAACTCGGCAGGAAACAAGTTAGGACCATGCATTGGTGTCCCTGACTTCACGAGTGGGTGATCATCCTCAAGTTGGGTACCAAAGTAAATCCCTTCCTTGAGATCAGGTTTGCCAGAGGTCAGTTCATTCCCAACTGGAAAATATCCGCGCCAAGCCCTACCCCCCCGCGCCATGTTGATTTCAAGCTTGGTCCCCAGATCTTGAGCAAAAAACTGGCTACTGACTGCCTCTAGTTGTTGTTGTAGATGTTCATCGACACCATGACCAACGATGTAAAAGAAGCCAAACTCACGGCAGGCCTGCCCAATCTGGACTGCAATTTCATCACGCCCATCTGTGCTGCCTACTAACGCACTGATGTCGATGATCGGAATCTGTAATTGGCTATCTTGTAAGCTTTTCATATTACGATTGCCAGTCCTATCCAGTACCTAATGTAATCGTTAGTCCCAAGCGAGCATGAGCCTCTTAAAACTGATAAAGATTGAGGCTCTAAGCTTGAGCACTCATACTTCTAATAGCTTAAAGAGGGCAATCACTGAAGGAGGGGCAGTTTCCTACCCCTCTACATCGCTCTGTTCAATTATCTAGGCTTTAACTGGGCTAATCATCGCCCAGCTTCAGAATCGCCATGAATGCCTCTTGGGGCACTTCGACAGTCCCCACAGACTTCATGCGTTTTTTACCTTCCTTTTGCTTCTCCAGCAGTTTCTTCTTACGACTGATATCACCGCCGTAGCACTTGCTGAGCACGTTCTTGCGCAGAGCCGGAATGGTCTCACGGGCAACGACTTTAGAACCAATCGCAGCCTGCACCGGAATCTGGAACTGGTGCCGAGGAATCAGTTCCTTGAGCTTGCTCACCAGCGACCGACCGACGTAATAGGCCTTGTCCTGATGCACAATCGTTGCTAGCGAATCGACTGGCTCATCGTTGAGCAGCACATCCAGCTTGACGAGCTTATTCTCGCGGTAGCCAATCAGTTGGTACTCCATGCTGGCGTAACCGCGTGACCGGGACTTCATCTGGTCAAAGAAGTCCGTCACCACTTCCGCCAAGGGCAGCTCGTAAACCAAAGTGGTCCGCCCAGGTGTCAGGTATTTCATGTCCTGGAAACTACCCCGGCGCGACTCACACAGCTCCATCAGGGGGCCGACGTAGTTCTCAGGCGTGATCAGATCGACCTTGACATAAGGCTCTTCGATTTTCTCGCGCTCCTGAGGACCGGGCAGCAGACTGGGATTGTCAACCAGCACCACATCGCCTTTCAAAGTGGTGACGCGGTAGATCACCGATGGCGCGGTTGTGATCAGGTCCAGGTTGTACTCGCGCTCCAGGCGCTCTTGCACGATTTCCATGTGCAGCAACCCTAAAAAGCCGCAACGGAAGCCAAAGCCCATCGCGCTGGAGGTTTCCGGCTCGTAGTTGAGTGCAGCATCATTGAGCTTGAGCTTTTCTAGAGCTTCGCGCAGGTCTTCGAACTGATCCGCATCAGTGGGGAACAGGCCGCAGAACACCATGGGCTTGGCTTCCTGATAGCCCGGTAGGGGTTCAGAGGCGGGAGCTGTTGCCAGAGTCACGGTATCGCCTACCCGGGCGTCAGCAACGGCCTTGATTGCAGCTGCCAGATAGCCTACTTCTCCAGCATGCAATTCTTCGACCTGAACTTGACGAGGAGCTAGAACGCCCAGCTCATCAATTACGTATTCCTTGCGCGAGGCCATGAAGCGTACTTTGTCGCCTCTCTTGAGCGAGCCATCGAGCACCCGGAAGTAGACGATCACGCCTCGGTAAGCGTCGTAGTAGCTGTCGAAGATCAGCGCTCGCAGTGGCTTCTCGGTGTTGTCTTGGGGCGGCGGCACCAGGTGAACAACCGATTCCAAAATCTCAGGAATGCCAATGCCTTCTTTAGCAGAAGCATGGATGGCCCCTGAGCAGTCCAGGCCGATCACTTCTTCGATTTCAGCCGCAATCCGCTCTGGGTCGGCACCTGGCAAGTCAATTTTGTTGAGAACTGGAATAATCTCCAGGTTGTTATCCAGGGCCAAATAGACGTTGGCGAGCGTCTGCGCTTCCACGCCCTGCGAGGCATCTACGACGAGCAATGCGCCCTCGCAGGCCAGCAGTGAGCGCGAGACTTCGTAGGAGAAGTCCACGTGGCCAGGGGTGTCGATTAAGTTCAGGACGTACTTCTCACCGTCTTGCCCGGTGTAGTCCATGCGAGCGGCCTGGAGCTTGATTGTGATGCCGCGCTCGCGTTCCAGGTCCATGTTGTCCAGGAACTGCTCTTTCATCTCACGGTCAGCCACAGTGCCGGTAGCCTGCAAGAGCCGGTCGGCCAGGGTCGATTTGCCGTGGTCGATGTGGGCAATGATGCAGAAATTACGGATTCGGGACACGGGCACATCGGTCATAGGAGCTGTCCCACCAAGACGGTCTGGGTAACAAGAATTTACGATTTCTCACCTAATCGTAGCGTGTCAGGTTGAGACGGGTAGCGTTGTAGCCTTCTTGCGCCCCGAAGGTTAGCCCGGCAGGGCGAGGTGTCCACTCTACCAGTAGAGAGACGATGAGATTGGGATTGATTACTGGGGGGTAAAACGATGATCAGCCTATTAGATATGATCACTTTGACCGCAGACTTGAGTGATCAAGCCGTGCGCCAAGGGCAAGTGGGCACCGTGGTGGAGCTGCTCAGTGACGGAGTGTTTCTGGTTGAGTTCAGCGACTACAAGAACCGGACCTACACGCTGCTACCGTTGCAAGCTCACCAGTTAAAGGTGCTGCACTACGACACAGGCATGGCCGCGTAATGGACTGGGGTGGACAGGATTGCCTACATCAGGCGAATGTCCACCCTACAAGCTCTCAAACCTGCCTCAAACTCGAATTTCCGTGTAGCGGCTAAGGATGCTCATCATCACGCCAGGTGGGTAGTTGGGCGCGGGGATGATTTCACTCCACTCGTCGGGTCGCGCATAGCCAAGGGCATAGAGGTCATTGATGGTCTGAATAATCGCCTCGTGCAGACCAATCAGCAGATGCCGAATACGCTTGTGCTCTCCTGAACCGGCAGAGATGTAAGCCTCAGCCCGAAATGGATTGTCGAGGTCAAGCCTATCGCTCATGATGTTGATACTCCTGTAAGGGGGTAGGCCCGGTCTTCGCTTGCCAGTGAGGGACCGGGCTTGTTGTTTGGAGCAGTTGTAACACGAGGTAGACAGGTAGACAAGCACCCAGGTAGACAATCTGACGCAAACAGTATCCGGTGCTAGGGTAATTGCGGTATCGGGGTACTGGTAGATTGTCTAACGAGGACGCAAAGCAGCCTGAAGTGGAGCGAGTCACATTCAAAGTGGCCCTACCTCCTGGTGTGCGGATTCACTACAAAGCCGCTTGTGCTCTGCGAAAAAAATCTATGGCAGCAGATTTGAAGGCTTACATCATGTCAGTCGTTGAATCAACACCGATTGATCCGGCAGTTTTAGCCTTATTTGCAGATAGAGATGATGAGAACTAGCCAGTTCTCATTTCTCCTAAGAAGCACTTACCTACAGAATTAAGCAACTCGGAAGTGGGCGAATATCTCTTGGATATATGCAATGGCTTGAGACTCAGTATCAATATCCAGTCTAAGAGCTAAATCCTCTTCTTTTTGTCTTTGATATTCGCTAAATGGCTGCTGTCGCCAAGAATTCAATCTTGTTTCCTTATGTTCTTTCAATTCCAAAAACCGCTTCACTTGTTTTTTTAATTTGGCTATATACCTGTCAAACATCTCTTTGTCAACCAAGTTATATTTAGCCAGATTTATTATGTTGAAATATCCCTCAACTTGTAGTGAGCGAAGCTCAATCAGTGCATTTAGCCTTTCCTGTTGATTTTGCTGTGTAGGATCAAATCGCTCCAAGAAATCTCTTACCCTACTAAGATAAAAAATACCTCCCAGGGCAAAATCTATGCCAAAGAGTTCTGACTGGTTACGAAGTTTCTGATAGCTATCATCAACATCATTTTTAGTTCTCTCAGAGTGTTTCTTTAAATCCTCAACGTCCGACCGGCCGTTATTGATAGACATTAGTGTAGTCTCAATATTGTTCAGACGAACTACCGCTTGAGCTTCAATCGTGGCTACAAGCATAGTTATTAAACCTTTCTCTTTTCTCTTCACCTCCCTCTGTTTTTCCTGCTTTGTCATTGTTTGCCCCAGCGCAAAAGTTGCTACTGGCAGAATCAGCCTAAATATCTCCACTTGTTGACTGACCTGATAGGAAGAGAGATACGTAAATAAGAAAGGAGATGCTAAAAAGAATACTGAGGCTATAAAAACCCCTTTCTCGTCGTTGATTTTAGAATTGAGGTACTCGAAGCCGCCAAGCCTGTAAATCAGCCATCCACCTGAAATAGTAAGACCAAGGACAGCAGAGAAAGGGATGTTGTTGATGTAATCCACAGGATTGTCTATCCAGTAATTTACAGCCGTAATTCTAATTCATTTAAAACTAATCCACTGTAAGAACAGGGCTCAGAGATTTTTAGAAAAGGATTTTCTGACTTTTCTCAATCTCTCCCCTCATCAGCATCATTCATACACTCCAGGGCACAGTTGCGGCATAGGCAGTTCCCATCTGAGAAACAGATCTGGAGTGGTGAGTGTGTCCTGAGTGGTGAGCATGATTGGATCATCAGCGGAGCGGCAAATTGCGACTGCATGGGATTAAGCAGAGAGCAATAATTGCCGAGCAGACAAAAAACCAACTCGGAGCTCTCCCATTGCAAGCAAATCGATCAGAACTGTGGATGCAACGGATTGGGTAGCCCAATGATCATTGCATCCTTGCCATATATCCAGTTGTGTTCGACTTGTGGTCTCTAGCTCTCACAAATATCGTCCAGTGACTCTGAGAGCGTGGCAGTTAGAGCAAACCGCTCCGCATTCACTTCCAACACAGCGCTCACTTGGTCAGCAACATCCTCAGGCGTCATTTCCTTCAATACACGGCGCTCAGGAAAGAAAGCAGGGCAACCTAAATGGTGAGTAATAGCCGCTCGAACACAAGTAGCAATCACCCCTTGCAACTCTGCCCGTCCTCGCTGGCGTTGGTACTTCGCCCCTTCGTGGGTCGTTGCATATAGCGGCTGTAGGCGATTGAGCGCATAAGCAACAACCTCGCCGATGTCTATATTCAGTTGCCAGTCCGCTTCAAAAGCATCGGCCTGTGCCATCGTCTCCATCAGCACCAGCTCCTCCATGACATTGATGTACTGCTTACGGGGCAAGGTTCGGACTTCGCCAGTCCGCAATGCCGCTTGTAAGCGGTCCAGCGCAAGGTAATCCCCAATACTGGGTATAGTGTCACTCTCACAGAGATGATTGATCTCAAACTCCATGCTGGGAGTCAGGCAGTGGTTGCAAAACGCTTGCTCAACAATTTCCTCGATAGTCATGGGGAGATGAACCGTGCAGTGAAGCGTGTACAAAGTTGAGACTTCAGCCAACCTGCTCCACAGAAGGGGCGGTGCGAGAACTCGTCTCCTGTTCGAGAATGCCCAGTTTGGCGGAGAGACTCACGCGAGAAATCATAGCGAATAGAAATAGCCGCCTGCTCATTAGTCAGACGGCTATTCCTACACAGTTATCCCCTCACCCGAAATGCACCAATTAGAGATTGAGACAAGAATCTAAAAGTGCATTCAGGTTACATAGATTACACTTCTAAAAATCGTGTTCCAAAATCGCAAGGCCGCGCCGGTAAAGCTCACGAGCATATTCGGTCCAGATACCCTGCCCCCAATAGCGAAAGCAACTGGTTTGACTAAGCAGCAGATACAGCAAGGCGTTGCGGTAGCGAGGTTCTTGGGTGTCAGCCTGGACTTTCCTGTGAAATAAAGCACTGAGTTGGTTCATTGGCGTGAGCACATTTTCGTAACCCTTCACCCAACTGCGGTCATTCGTCCAGGAGGCCCCATCTAGATGAAAATTAGAATCCGATTGACGCAATTGCTCAATCGCTTGCTCAAGCCGCTCCGGTGTCGGAGGTTGATCACCGAGCTGTGCCCAAATCCGGTGTTGTCCCACTGCTTGACAGGGCGGAAATTGATTGGGGTCGCAACCGGCAGCTTCAATCAACTCCAGATATTCGCCACCGTTGAGACCAATCACCCCTTCTGGACCAATCTGTTCCCAAGCCTGGAAAAAAGCACTGGGAAACTCATTCATCATCACCCCGCCATTTTCGCCATCCCCGATCTGGCTGACTAAAGGCGGAATTTCAACTCCAGCTAGCTCCTGCCGCGCTAAAGTTTTCGCTTCGTAATAGGGCTGCATTTGCCCCACCAGTTTCGTATCCGACCCCTGAGTTTTAATCAAGGCGGTAATGCTAACTTCCTCGCCCTGGGAGTTACGAGCAATTAAACGATGAGGCAGATGCTTGTGGTCAATTGGTCCACCCTGCAACATTTCCACTGAATGTTCTTGCACCAAAAGCCAACGGTAACCACAATCGCGGAGCGCTTTAACAAACTCGTAGAGTGTATCCGGGTGGTTGGGCAAATGCATTTCAGGTGGGGAGAAACCACGCACGCGGCTCAGTGCTTCCCAACCAAACAGCGACGCAAAATGATGTTGCCAGGCGCGAATGTGCAGTTTGAGATCGGGAATTGGGGTTGAGGGCACTACGGTATGGCTCCACATCGTGCCCAGCCACTCAACACAAGGCCAGTAAGCTGGGTCGGTGGTGATTCGCCGCAAATTATCGAGCAGTTCAGGTCCTAACCGCCCAGAATCGGTCATTTGTTGCAACCCCCAGAGCAGATTGCCTGAGTAATCCAACATCACGCGGGGCTGTCGACCTGAATGCACCAGTTTTGGGATGAACTCCCCCATGCGGCCATAGCACCAGGCAAACGGACCAGCATTATGGTTATCCCCCTCGCCCGGGTGCTCAAACATATGTTGCAGGTTGCTAATCAGTTCTCCCTGCGCGCCAGCCGGGATCGTGGGCTGATGCATGTGAAGCGCAATGGCGAACGCCGCCTGCACTTGCTCTAGCCGGACGGGTGTGCGCTCCAGAAACACCGGAGCCGTGGAGCTCATGACTTCAACAACACGGTCCTCCCAGCCGCAAATATTGGGCAGACCTTCGATCAGCACCGGCAAATCTGAGGGTTGGGTCGACGTTGGGGAAAAGGCAGTCATTAGGCAACCTCAAGCGAATGCAGAGCGATTGCCCTTAGCCTACTCTGTTGCTGCCTTTATAAAGTTTTGATGAAGCTGTTAGTGACACCGTACTTCCACTGAGGTCCTGATTCAGGATGGACGGGTTGTACATTGCCTCCCACAGGAGCATCAAAGCGTGTTTTTAAAGCAATTCTTAACAGCAACAGCCGGAGCAACAGTTACGCTCAGCGCAGTTCTAGGTATGGCGGCAGCTGCCTCAGCCCATACTTTCAGCAATTTGTATGTGTTTGGGGACAGCCTCTCTGACGTAGGTCAGCTCTTTAATGCCACTGGCGGACTATTCCCGCCTAGCCCTTTCTACAACAACGGTCGCTTTTCTAATGGTCCAGTCTGGGTAGAGTATTTGGCTCCTCAGTTGGGGCTCGGCGTCGATCTGAATAACGACTTTGCTCTTGGCGGTGCAACGACAGGAACTAATAACGCCCTCGACGGCCTCATCGATCCGACTGGCACTTTAAACTTGCCGGGCTTACAACAACAAATTGGTTCTTTCACAACAACCCGTCCAGCCGCAGATCCCAACGCGCTTTATATTGTGTGGGCTGGCGCAAATGACTATTTGGGTGGGGGCATCACTAACCCTGCTGAACCCGTTAGCAACCTTGCGCAGGCCATTACTACCTTGGCGGGGGCGGGGGCTAGAACAATTCTGGTGCCCAACTTACCAAGTTTGGGGGCTTTGCCCAACTCGCAAAACCCAGCCGGTCTCAATGCCCTGAGTGAAGCCCACAATACGGGTCTAGCCCTGACACTCAATGGCTTGAGTCAGACCCTACCTCAGGTTGACCTAATTCCTCTGGATATTAATAGCCTCTTCCAGCAAGCCATTGCTAACCCTAGCCAGTTTGGTTTCACCAATGTGACTGCCCCCTGTCTGTTGAATCTAACCTGTACGAATCCAGATGAATTCCTATTCTGGGATACTCTGCATCCGACAACAGCAGGGCATGAGATTGTGGCTAATTTTGCCTTTGACATATTGAAAGCCGATGAGCCTAAACCCCCGACTTCTGTTCCTGAGGCCACACCTATTTTGGGTCTGCTTGTTTTAGGAGGCTTGGGTGCAAGTTCAGCATTCAGACGCAAAATGACTAAAGACACTTCAACTTTTTAAGTTAGACTTCTCTAACTTCGTTAGTGCTCAGAACGAACTGAGTGCCTGAAGCGTCAAAAACCTTTGAACAGAACGATTCAAACAGCCCAAGCTGCTCATCCAGCCTGGGCTGTTTAGTTTTGGGCCGTTAGCTATGAGCAATTTCCTGGTGTCGCTACTTTGTTAGCACCTATCCATAGATAGTTGAGGCAAGCTAGCAACCAGAATTATTCCTCAGCCGGAACTATCAGACTGCAACTTCGCGAGATCCTCAGCAAAATTGCAGGTCGATGCAAGTCTTGAGGTGTTAACCCGTAAATCTACTGAAGCTATGGCGCTGTCAACCTTCTATGGTGCAGACGTTAGAGTAAACACCGGAAGCGTGCTGAAGGACAAGAAAGACTGAGGTAAGGCAGTTACCAAGGCTTTGTCGATGTAGGCTCAACAGAACTGTTAATAGTGATGAATTTCGATAGGAACCAGGAAATCGACACCGAGAGCAATAGTACCCTCACCGTCAAAGCTCCGCTTGATCCAGCGCTGCTCCAACATTACCAATCCTGCATGATCGGAGCAGCTGTGTTTGACCTGAGCGGTTTGCCCAAGGAGTATTTCACATCGACGAACGGTGCTACGAGCACTACAACGACTTGGGTTCAGACCACCTTTCAAGCCCTGGGGCTACGGTCGTTGCTCTCTTCTTCCTTGCAGGTCGATGGTTTTCGCCATGCTGTCATTCAGGGGGAGGGCTACTCGGCCCTAGTCGTGAAGCAGAGCGGGCGCTACATTGCGCTGCTCACCAACCAGCAGGACATCATGAGCCTGGGCGAGTCGTTTATCCAGTGGGCCCGTCAGTTCGAACCGGCTGAACTACGCGCTAATCCTCGTTTCCGCGTCACTTGAGGCAGACCCTCAGAGACGCACATCACTTCTACAGGCCTAGATCCACCGCGACCCGATGGGCACAGGCAAAACCAGAAAAAGCCACAGCATTCAGCCCCTGCCCTGGAAAGGTCGAATCTCCCACACAGTAGAGATGAGGAACGGCAGTGCGATTGAACGGCATAGTCAGTAGGCCTGGCAGCTTGCGAGCGGGGATTGGACCATAGGTGCCATTGCGACGCCCTAAAAAGCGCCGATGAGTGCGAGGCGTACCGACCTCCTGGAAGTCAATTGCTGCCTCCAGACCTGGAAAGATCGCCTCTAGTCGTTGAATCAGGCGAGTGGCAGCCGCTGCCTTGGCCTGTTCATACTGGCTGGACGATAATCCTTGCCACTCACTCAGCCAACTAGGGGTGAAGGCATGAATGATGTGATGTCCAGGCGGCGCTAGGCTCGGGTCCAGGAGGGTTGGAATCGACACGAAGATGGTGCCTTGCTCAGCCTCTATGTGTTGCCAGTCTTCCAGCATGATGTGGTGACACTCGGTGCCCCTAGGCAAGAGATCCGCTTTCACCCCCAAGTGCAGGCTCAAGAAGCTGGGAGACTGACGGTAGCGCTGCTGCCAACGGCGCTCCCGAGTTGGGAGGTTAGCAGCCGGTAGCAGCTTTTCAAAGGTGTCCCAGCGCGTGGCATTAGAGACGACCCGACGCGCCTGCAAAGTTTCGCCGGTTGCCAACTTCACACCAACGGCCCGGCCTTGCTCAGTTAAAACCTGGGTGACTCTGGCACCGTACCGGATCTCACTTCCAGCCTTCTCCAGACCGGTCGTGAGGGCTTCGGCAATCCGACCAACGCCCCCCTTGGGGTAGTTGATGCCGCCGTAGTGCCGGTCTGAGAAAACCATGCCAGCGTTGATCATCGGCGTCATGTCTGCGGGTACAACCGACCAGCAGTAGCACTCCATGTCGATGAACTTGAGCAGTGCCGGGTCAGAAATATGCCGTCGCGCCACATCGCCAACGTTCTGAGGCAGGTACTTCACCAAGCCCAGACAAGATAGGGGGCGCTGAAAAAAGACGCGGGTCAGGTAGCGAGGCTCTTCCAACGACAGCAACTCCATCGAGTTCAGGCAGTTGAAGACTTGCCAGCACTCATCGTAGAAGCGCCGAATGCCCTGCCGCTCATGGGGAAAGCGTGCAGATAGCTCCTGCAAGAACTTCTCATAGTCCCGATGCACTTTGAGATCCAGACTGTCTGGCAGGTGGTAGTGAATCTGCACGGGGTCTGGGATGGTCTCCAAGCTCATACCCACGCTGCTCAAGGCCCGCGTGAGCAAGTTGGTTGTGCCCTGGCTGCCAAAACCAAAGATCATCGAGGCTCCGACATCAAAGCGGTAGCCCTCTCGTTCAAAAAAACCCGCACTGCCGCCCGGAATCAGGTAGCGCTCGAGAACCAGTACCCGTGCCCCTTTGGCTGCCAATTGAGTTGCCGTCACTAGGCCGCCGATCCCAGAGCCAATGACGATGACATCTGCATCCATTACGAACTTATATGAAGTGCCTGCTCAAAGCTCAGTGTACTGAAAATGGCGTCTCGCAATTGCTCAATGCTGTCGGCCCAATAGTTCGGTGAAGCGCTGGCCAATTGCTCTCGCGAATGCACACCCCAGGTCACCGCGCAGGATCGTACGCCACCGGCCTGGGCCATCTCCAGGTCAAAGGTGGTATCGCCGATCAATAGCGCCGCTTCAGCTGGCAGACCGAACTGGGCCAGCGCCCGCTCCACTGACTCTGGATGCGGTTTGTAGTGGGTGAGAACATCGGGTGAAAAAATTGCACCGAAATAATGACGCCACGCTAAGTGCTCCAGAATGAGCTCAATGCTGCCGCCACGCTTGCTAGAGGCAATCACCATCCTCAAACCGGCCGCTTCTACCTCAGCCAGCAGGGCACCCATACCGGGGATTGGCTGAGTTTGCTCCAAGACATTAGCGTTATAAACCTCTCGGTAGTAGGCCACGATTGCTGGGATGCGCTCATAATCGCCTTCATCCAGTAGCAGTCGTAGCTGATCGGTTAGGGGAATGCCGATTAGGTTCCGCCACTGCTCAATCATGGTTTCGGGGAACCCCATTGCCCGCACAGTCTGGGCAATGGCGGCGACAATACCAGCTTCGCTATCGACGAGAGTGCCGTCAAAGTCAAAAATCAACAGGCGGGTTTGCGTCATAGGGTCAAGATAGGCGAGAGTGAGCTAGGGCTATGTGGATGGCATTCCAAAATTTTCCTGGCATGATAGTCCTACCAGATGTTTGTCCTCAGTCATCGACTGTGGCAGGAGGCCGCTTTTTGAAGCCAAAGCCAGAATTTTGAGAAAAACGCGCGTAAATCACAGCCACGAATGAGCACGAGGAGGGGGTGCATATTATTAGGCTTTTAGCGATTCCTCAGCCCAGTCAGCGTTTGGTAACCGGCTTGCTAAAGAGGGAAAAACCTCAGTTGGAAGCTCTTTTCCTGTTTGATTGCGACCGCACCCAGGCAGAATCATGTTCATCCTGAAACGGCAGGATGTTGAGATCTCAACGATTTCCCATCCTCAGAAGGCGCAGCAGATCCCCATTCTCCACTATCAGGGCCAAACCTTTCGCCTGCTTAGTGTGTTCACAGGTGCCCAGAAAGATGAGGCACTGGCCTTCTGGCGTGACCTGACCGAAAATCGGGGTAAAGCTTGTGTCTTGCTGGAGGAGCCTGAGCGCTATAGCGTTTGGGGCAAGGTTCGATTGGACGAACTCCAGAGCAAAGCCGGGGGGCAAGGCGTACTTGCAGTTAAAGAAGCGAAGGCCAATCCACTCTGGGTTCAAACCTGCCTGCTCTTGTTACAGGGAGTTTACCTGGAGGTTGAAGATTTCCTAGGTGGACGTCAGGCACGTCTGTTTCAGCATGACCTCAATGAAGTTTTTGATCAGTGGAATTTTCCCCAAACCGACACGCCTGAGCGGATCGAGCAACTGCTCTCAATGGATCCGCTGGCGACGTTGCAACTCCCGCCCTGGGACGAGCAATTGCTGAACGTGCTGATCGCCGAGTTGCACCGCCTAGGCCATACCTATTTCGGCAACTCTTCGTTTGCCGTGCGCGTGCTTGAGGCGCTGGATGCGATACCATCTTCTGAAAGATCTCAAGCCCTCGCTTGGCTTCGCAGCACGCCCAAAGGCAAGCTCTGGCAGTAAGTTGGTCACGAGCAGATTCGTCTCCACTTTGCCAGTTAAATTGCCAGTCTAAAGTTGGGTAATTGCTCCGAACCAGTGATGCTTAGGAACTGGAGATTCGGGTTGCTATTGGGGTGCTGAAGCTGTGCTCAGGGATAAGCCGAAGTCGGGCAGTTCTGCTGGTTTACCATTGGCCCCAGTCATTGCGGTGGGTCTAGGCTGGTTTGTCTTGGCCCTAATGTTCTTTTTGCTCTTTGGGACGCCTAGTGTACCGGAAGTCGATCCAGCCACAGAGCAACTAATTCTGACGCCTGAGACAGGAAAAGCAACTCTGGGCTTTCCGCTTTGGTATACCGTCGGCACCTATATTTTCGAGTTGGCAGCGTTGTTTGCCGCTTCACTACTGTGCTTCCGCAATTATCAAAGCCCTCAAGTTGTTAGTGGCCGCAGTGTCTGGTTGTGTTTTGCGCTGGGGCTGTTACTCTACTTTTTAGGCGACTTAGTCTTTGGCTATTACGAAGTTGTGCTTCGGTCCGAGCAGTCCGTTTCGATTGCCGACTTTTTCTACTTCGGCACCTACGCCCTGCTAGGAGTGGGCATGATCTTGGCAATTGCCAGTCGTCGATTAACGCTCGACCTCTGGCAGTGGGTACTAGTAGCTGTGGTTGGTTTGTTAGGTGCCCTGTTTGCTTTGTGGGTGAATCATGCTGCGGCCATGGCAAACCCGAGCGCACCGCTATTAGACCGTCTGGTTACTGCAGCCTATCCACTGTTTGATACAGCTCTGCTAATTATCACGACCATTCTGCTGTTGGCTTTCTGGGGCGGACGCTTTGCCCAAGCTTGGCGGTTGATTGCAGGCGGTGTATTGGCGCTGTATGTCGCTGATTCCTACTACCAATATGCGTCGAACGCTTTCAAGGATTATCAAAGCGGTAGTCTAACTGAAGTGTTTTTTGTGCTGTTTCCGGTCTTATTTGCCATTGGAGCAGCAGTGGAATACGAATTATCGAATAAATCTCGTCGGGGAATCCGCAGACGATAGGGAATTGTTTGCCTCTCAATCCTAGAATTGAGAGGTATCAAACTGTTTTCGCCTCATGGCCCGCAGCAAGCTGACCGATGCCGATCGAGCTGAGATCCTTCGCCTTTATCGCCAGAGCGAAGAAACCACAGCAACTCTAGCCGAGCGCTACGGCGTTAGCGGTAGTACAGTCAGTCGTATTCTCAAAGACGGCTTACCAGCACGTGAGTACAACAACCTGATTAGTCGCAAGCGAGCGAGTCGTCCAACTGCCGCAGAGGACGCTCCAGGCGAAAGTGATGAGCAGGGAGCTAACCAACTCTCAGTTCTGTCTATCCCTGAAGCAGCGCTGGAAACTACTGATGCCGATTTGGCTGAAGACACCGAAGAAGATGAGGTCGCTGGCACTGACCCTGACACTGAAGTTGGCGCTCTGATCGCTGAACTGGCTGCCGAGCTCGCGTCAGATCTCGCATCCGATCGTGAGAGGTCTGACCCTCAGGAGACTGTCGCCGAAGAACTAGACACTGAAGAACCAGACACCGAAGAACTAGACACTGAAGAACTGGATACAGACCAATCCGAGGCCGCCATCCTCGAAGTTAGCGAGCCAGTCCCTGCACCTGAACCTCCGACCCCAGTTCTTTCTGTAGCTCGCCCAATTCTCAAATCGGTGCCAGCGCCTAGCAAAGTGGCGGACTTGGAGCCTAAATTACCCACAGCTGATACCCGCCTACTCAACGATGAGTTTGGCGCAGGCGGTGACTTAGAAGACGACCTGGACAGCCCAGACTTTGAGGACGACGACGAGGACGACGAGGACAAAGACCTGGACGAGGGCGAGGAAGCTGAAACCGCTGGATCAAGCCTACGCTTGCATTCCGAGCAGGGAGAGCCGATCCGCATTCTGCCCCTCGAGAGCGCTCAATTTCCTCGAGTCTGCTACATCGCTGTGGACCGGCGCACCTCAGAGCTAGTCACTCGTCCCCTCAGGGACTTTGGCGATTTGGGCCAATTCCCGCCAGATGAGGTGCAAGAAAAAACGTTGCCAGTGTTTGACAACCATCGGGTTGCCAGCCGCTTCTCTAATCGCGCGCAACGCGTGATCAAGTTCCCTGGCAACCTCCTAGCGAAGACCCACGCCTATCTTCAAGCAAAAGGCATTACTCGCCTGCTGATTGATGGTCGGGTTTACGCTCTGGACTTGCAGCCTTAACAGCGGTTTCTAGAGGAGTTTGAGCAGGTAGGGCTGACGCTGGCTCAAGACTGGGTAGAGGAGGCATCGCCAACTGGGCGGGTTGTGCCAGAGGATCAACCTGCTCCTGCAGGTCATTGGTGGTTGACACCAGCGTGCTGAGGCCATTGACCAGCTGACGCAGATTAGTGCGGAATTGTGGGTCTCCCGTCAGTTCGTCTAGATCGGCAGTAATCTTCTGGGCGTTTTGGAAGGTGGCACGGGCAGAATCGAGCGTTTCCCGCAGGGACGCCACCGTAGTCGGATTACCAGCCTGATCAGACAGACTACGCACACTGACTGCTGCCGCTGCTGCGTTGGTGGAGAGAGCCTCCAAATTGCGCACAAACTCACCGTTTTCGGCTAAAGGCCGGAGCGATGCCACTACCACACGCACATCAGCCGAGGTCGCAGCCAGACTGTCCAGCGTACGGGCAATGCTGGAGCGATTGGTGGCGAGGATGCCATTAACATTCTCCGCGGTATTACCGAGGCGATCTGCAGCTCGGCTCACAGAACCTGCCAGCACATCCACGTTATCTAAGCGCTTCTCGGTGGATTTAGAGAGCTGGTTCAGGCTCTTACTGAGCTGAGAGACACTGCTAGCCGCTTCACCAATGTTTTGAGTGGTGACGTTGATGTTTTCCAGAATGCGGGCATTGCTCAGGCGCTCGGCCAGCTCACCATACATGCTCAGAATTTGGTCAAAGCTCACCCCCGTCTCACCGCTCAAAACAGCGTTGTTACAGATGATCACATCTGAGTCACAGGTAGGAGAAGCAGGGCCATTAACGTTGTTGTCGGGAACTCTAGCCAGAGGTGTGATGTCAACAGTGGTTTCGCTGACTAAGCCTGACTGGTTAGAGGAAATCTGGGACCGGCGGGGAATGAGCAGATCGTCGCGGTTGACCTCGACCAGTACGCTCACACCGTTGGGACCCGGTTCAACTTGCTTGACCTGCCCAATGTTTACGCCTCGAAAACGCACAGGAGCACCACGCCGCAGTCCACTGGCTGTTTCGAATTGCACCGTGAACTGAAAGCTATTGGCCCCAGGTTGAAAACCGCGCAGCCAGAGAATAATGCCCCCAAACAAACCGATCCCCAGGAGGATCAAAAGACCCAGGGTTCCTTCGCGCCTGAGCACCTGTGCATTCATCTTGTTCTCTCCGGTTACCGATCAGCACTTTCAAGAGTCTACAGGGCCGACTCAGCCTCCCGATCGCGCACGTGGATCGGTCCGTCTAAACTGCCCTGGAAGAATTGGTGGACGTAGGGATCATCAGTAGTATCAATTTCATCAACCCCGCCATCCCAACGCACTTTACCGCCGTAGAGCAGCACCACCCGGTCAGCTGTACGGCGAATAGTGCTCTCTTGGTGGGTAACAATCACGTAAGTCTCACAGACTTTTTGAGCGAACTGCAATTCGCGAATTAGGTCTTCAATAACGGTAGAAGCGATCGGGTCAAGACCCGCTGTGGGCTCGTCATAGAGCAGGATCTGAGGGTCATCGGAGGGATCAGTCGGATCCTCCATAATGGCGCGGGCAAAGCTGACACGCTTACGCATACCGCCAGACAACTGAGCTGGATAGCGGTCCTCAATGCCCTTAAGGCCCACCCGCTCTAATTTGTCCGCCACAATCTTCTGAATCTCTCGCCGGGACAGGTTCGAATGCTCGTACAGATAGAAGCCGACATTTTCACCCACCGTGAGCGAGTCAAACAGGGCGGCATTCTGAAATACCATACCGATGCGAATTTGCTGTCGTTGCCTGATCGGCTTGCCATCAATCAGCAGGCTGCCTTGGTCCGGTTGCAATAGGCCAGCAATGATACGTAATATCGTTGACTTACCGGTTCCAGAAGGACCGATGACGGCTAGAGCCTCACCTTGATACACTTTCAGGCTAACGTCATCAAGGATCACACTGGAACCAAACCGCTTGTGGACATTGCGAAGCTCAATAATCGGCTTCCGGGAAGACTCAGGCATGATCGCTCGAAACGGGTGAACCTGCGGTTACGGCAACAGTCTATCTTGCGCTAGCCCCTACCAGTTTTGTTAAATCTGCTCAATCTCGATCTTTTAGCGCTACGGGGGGAACTAGCAGCGCTCTGTGGGGCAGTTCTGTGGGCTCTAGTTGCGGCAATTTATACCCGTGCTGGTCAACAGGTTTCGCCGCTGGGGCTCAATCTCAGCAAAAGTACGATCGCCATTGGTCTGCTAGGAGTAACGATTGCCCTCCAGGGCGAAGCTGGCCCTGGCCTCGGCCGTCCGCTGCTGCTGCTCCTGCTCAGTGGTGCAGTGGGAGTTGGCCTGGGCGATACTGCCTATTTTGAAGCACTCAAGGAGCTGGGAGCCCAACGAGCACTTTTGCTAGAGGCCTTAGCGCCGCCGCTGACCGCTCTGTTGGCCCTAATCTTTTTGCAAGAAACCCTATCGTTGGGAGCTTGGTTCGGCATTTTGCTGACCGTATTGGGGGTTACTTGGGTGATTAGCGAGCGATCATCTAGGCGATTGCCGCGAGCAATCGCCCCACTCAAGCGCCCCTGGCGAGGCATCAATTTTGGTCTGTTAGCGGCTTTGGGAAATGGCAGTAGTGCGGTGCTGGCGCGTTCGGCACTGGCAGACACAAGTGTGAGCCCTATATGGGCAGCACTGCTACGGCTTGGAGCAGGGGTATTAGCGCTGCTGCTGTGGGGCTCGGCTCAGGGGCAGATCAACCGCAAGCACTTGCTGGCCCCGCCCAACGCAGTTAACCCTCTCTGGCAACCCTGGCATTTGTTTGGGGCACTAGTCATTGCTTCTTTTGGTGGCACCTACCTGGGGATTTGGCTACAGCAGATCGCCCTCAAATTTACTGCTGCAGGCATTGCCCAAGCTTTAGGCTCGACTAGTCCCCTGTTTATTCTGCCCATCGCTCTATGCCTAGGAGAGACTGTTAGCTTGAGGGCGCTGGCGGGAGTGCTAGTGGCTGTGATGGGCGTAGCAATGCTGTTTAGCCTCCGCTAACCTCAGCAAAGTTTGCCATCGCTTTAGGCCCAGAGTAGGCTGGGAAAGCAAGCTCAAGGCAGAGGCATGAACCACACTTCACAGAGGCGCGCTAAAGCCCAGAAGCGACGGTCATCGAAAAAATTCTCGCCGCGTCAAACTGCCCTGTATTTGGTCTTTCTTGTGGTCTGCGTGGTGGTGGCTCAGCTTTTGAGCGGCAATCGCAGATTTTTTGATGCTTTTGTAATTGGGGGGGTTCCTAGCCCTATTATTTGGGACGTTTTGATGGATGCTCCCGCCCGAACCGCTCTGTTTTCCGGTGATGAGGTCGGCTTGCACGACCGCATGGACAATATCGGTATCGAGAACAAAATGAAGGCTTACTATCGCCCCCAAATCCCTGACGAAGTTGCCCTCGACCAACATATCCACCAAATTCTTTACGAGAGAACGGGCTATGTTGGCGAAGCTTATGTGGTGGACTCTCAGGGCAGCTTGGTACTGAAAAGCCAAGCCCAGTAAATTTCAGACTGAGATGTGAAAACCGAGATTTACGAGATCTAAAAGACCAATCAAACCAGAATAGGGGAGCAGTTTTGCTCCCCTATTCTGGTCTAGATATTCTCCTGGTTTAGATCTTTAAGATGTTCGGATCGAAGGCGAAACAAGATCTGGGCACCTCAAGAACTTAATCACTGCAGGCTCAACTGGCTAGACAGAAATCTTCCGACTTCGGCCAGGGCAGCAGGATTAACTTCGTGACCCATATCAAACTCCTGGTACTGCACCTTAAGGCCAACCTTTTGAAGCGCATCGCGAGTGGCTTGAGCAGCTTGAAGGGGTACGACCTGATCACGACGGCCATGTGTGACCAAAATCGGTGAGCGGCTGACCTGGGAGGCTGGAGGCAGCTCCACAAGATAGCCACTCATGCAAATTAACCCAGCCAGCGGCTTAGAAAACCTTAGACCTACATCCAGGGTCATCGCCCCACCCTGTGAGAATCCAGCTAGAACAGTGCGCTCTGGTGGGATGCCTGTACTGGCCTCCAAACCCTCCAACCAGGACAGCAGAGCTTGACGACTTTGGAGCAGACCGTTTTGAGCCTGGGGCGAGGAACCAAAGCCAAAGCTCAGGTCATACCAGGCCCGTCCATTAGCCGAGTGAGGATGGCGAAAAGGGCCAGCAGGCAGTTGGTACTCTACCTGAGGCAGTCCCAGGTAGGGTACCAGTCCGGCCAGATCTTGGGGATTGCTTCCCCAGCCGTGCAGAACGACCATCAACCCCGCAGGAGCACCAGTGGCAGGAACCCGCACGACCTGCAAGGGAGCAACAGGCGAATAGCTCATGAAATAGACTTGACCGAAATAGCTCTCTCGATCTTATCTAGGTGAGCAATTCGCCAGATTCCTGAAGAGCGTGTAGACGGTGGTAAATACCGCCCTGCCGTAGCAGTTCTCGGTGGTTGCCGGTCTCCACAATCTGCCCCTGGTCTAGCACCACAATCAAGTCGGCATCCCGTACTGTGCTCAGACGGTGGGCAATGATGATCGTCGTGCGCGTGCCCTGAATGCCCTGCATTGCGACCTGAATTGCTCGTTCTGACTCGTAGTCGAGGCTAGAGGTTGCTTCGTCAAACACCAGCACATCGGGGTCACAAATCAGAGCCCGAGCAATACCTAGGCGCTGCCTCTGACCCCCGGATAGCCGCACGCCTCGCTCACCAACCACGGTTTGGTACCCATTGGACAGGTTGGCTACCACTTCGTCCATGCAAGCGATGTGACAAGCTTGTTTGACCTCAGCCAGAGTAGCGTTAGGGCGACCATAGGTGAGATTTTCCAGGAGGGTGCCGTTGAAGATATCGACATCCTGGTGAACGATGGCCAGGCGCTGGCGGTAGCGGCTGACATCCAGTTCTCGAATGTCCTGCCCGTCAATGAGGAGTTGGCCCTTGGTGGGGTCAAAGTAGCGGAACAGGAGCTTGACGAGGGTAGATTTGCCGGAACCGGAGCGCCCCACTAGGGCAACCGTTTGACAGGGCTGAATCAACAGGTTGAGCTCTTTGAGCACTGGACGGTCGGCATGATAGCCAAAGCCCAAGTTACAAAACTCCAGCTTGCCGGTGAACTGATAGGGTTGGGAGTCTTGTGGCTTGAGGGCGTTGGCATCCAGCCCCTCAGGGTTCTCCATAAATTCATGGAACCGAGCCATTGAGATGTAGTGGCGAGCAAACCACTCCCCATAGTCACCCAGAGGTCGCACTTCCGAGAAAGCCATGTTGCTGAGCATCCAGATAGTGACGAAGTGCCCCAGCGTAATACTGCCTTGCACTGTTGCCATAGAAGTGAAGAACAGAACCGCAAAGGTTGCGCATTGCACCAGAGATGTGCGCAGCATATTTAAAGTGGTGTAACTGCGGTGCAGCTTGTAATTGTCCACTTTAAATTCGCGTTCCAGGCGGGTTTTTTGACGCTTGAGTTCGCGTGCTTCTGAGGCGAATGCTTTCACCGTTTTCATATTGGTGATCAGCTCCGCCGTGTGGCTAATGGTCTGCTCCATGTAGTGATCCAAATGGCGGGTGTCCTGGGTAATCTGTCGCAATTTGCGATGATTTAGCCAGAGGATCACACTAAAGAAGCAGCCAAAGGCTAAGGCAATTCGCCACTCTAGCGCCAGGATTACAAAGAAACTGCCCAATACCCGCAAACATCTGGGCACAAAGTTACCCATCATTTGCGGATAGACATTGGTATGGTTTGAAATTCCTTTAGCGATGCGTGAACTCAGGCCACCTGCATTATTTTCGTCGTAGAAATCAATGGTCAGCGCAAACAATTTTTCGTGAGCCTTGGCGTACTGATCCCGTCGGGCACGGTGAACAACATCCCAGTGAAACCAGTGGCCCAGCCAGGGTTGAATGGGAGCACGCCCAACGGTAAGCAAGCAAATGACGCTGAGCAAAACGCCTAAAGAGAGCTGCGGGCTTACGGGCAAACCAGTCAGCTCGGCAGTAACATTCACCAGACCTTGCACGAGTGGATCAACAGGCTGGCGAGAGAGCACATTCAAGACTTGCCCCATTGCGTAGGGCGAGATTAAGTCCACAACTTCCAGTACGCTACTGGCCGTTACTGAAAAAACAACCCGCCTCCAATAGGGCCGGTAATAATTGACAACATCGCGTAATCCAGCCATGGGTAAAGCACCGGTAGAAGATTAGCGGGTCAAAGACAACAAAATGGCCCAGCCCAGATGATTAAGCTAAGGAAGTTCCCTAGCCATTGGGCTGAGTTAAGGCGCTGCACAGCTTGAAGCAGCAGGCAGTTCGTTGAGACGCTACAAGATTGAAGGGTGCAGAATCGGCGAAACGCTTACTGTGGTTCTAGAACAATCAAAAGAAGCGTGAGCCAAGACAGCTCAGCTCGTAAGCGGCTCTAATCCTCTAATGAGCTAGGACTGGCGCTGTCTACGGTCAAACCGGGGAAGAAGTGTTGAAAGGGATATCCCTCACTTTTGACTGAGCCTCCAAGAATAGCAGGAGCTTTCACTAGGCGGTAGTACCCAGGGTGGGTACCTTCTACTTCTAACTTTCTAGGTTGCCAGTGAGAGTTTCTAGAGGGGCACCGCTAGAACACAGACTAGAACCAAGATTAGGCCAGCAATTCGCCAGATTCCTGAAGAGCGTGTAGACGGTGGTAAATACCGCCCTGCCGCAGCAGTTCTCGGTGGTTGCCAGTCTCCACAATCTGCCCCTGGTCTAGCACCACAATCAAGTCGGCATCCCGTACTGTGCTCAGACGGTGGGCAATGATGATCGTGGTGCGCGTGCCCTGAATGCCCTGCATTGCTACCTGAATTGCTCGCTCTGATTCGTAGTCGAGGCTAGAGGTTGCTTCGTCAAACACCAGCACATCCGGGTCACAAATCAGAGCCCGAGCGATGCCTAGGCGCTGCCTCTGCCCCCCTGATAGCCGCACGCCTCGCTCGCCCACAACCGTGTTGTAACCCTGAGGCAAATGAGCCAGGATTTCATCCATGCAAGCGATGTGACAAGCTTGTTTGACCTCAGCCAGAGTCGCGTTAGGGCGACCATAGGTGAGGTTTTCCAGTAGGGTGCCATTGAAGATATCGACATCTTGATGAACGATGGCCAGTCGCTGGCGGTAACGGCTGACATCCAATTCACGGATATCTTGGCCATCAATCAGAATTGCACCACTAGTCGGGTCGGAGTAGCGGAATAGGAGTTTGACGAGGGTGGATTTGCCAGAACCGGAGCGCCCCACCAGGGCAACCGTTTGACAGGGCTGAATCAACAGGTTGAGGTTTTTGAGGATTGGACGATCAGCGTGATAGCGAAAGCTTAAGTTGCGCAACTCTAGCTTGCCGGTGAACTGATAGGGTTGGCCGCGTCGAGGAAGGAGCGTATGGGCATCCAGGCCCACAGGGTGCTGCAAGAATTCGTGAAAACGGACCATTGAGCTGTAGCGACGGGCAAAGAATTCAGCCAGGTCACCCAAGGGTTCAACCTCGGAAAAAGCCATGTTACTCAGGGTCAAGATCGTAACGAAGTGACCGAGAGAAATACGACCTTGAAGTGTGGCTGCGAGGGTGAAGACCAACACAACAAACACTGCACATTGCACAATCGAAGTGCGCCAGGCATTGAGGCTGACATAGCCTCTATGAACCTTGAAGTTGAGCACCTTAAATTCGCGATCGATCCGAGTTTGCTGGCGTTTAAGTTCTCGGGTTTCTGCGGCAAAAGCTTTTACCGTTTTCATGTTAGTAATCACCTCAGAAACCCGGCTTTCGGTCTGCTCTGAGTACTTATCAACTAGCGTGTCCTGACGGATCAGGGCTTGTAGTTTGCGTACATTCAGCCACAGAATGAACCCAAAAAAGCAACCGAAGGCTAGAGCAATTCGCCACTCTAAAACTAAAATCACAAAAAAGATGCCCAAGACCCGCAAGCATTTGGGAATAAACGTACCCGCCATTTCTGGATAGGTCCAGGTATGGTTAGCAATGCCACGGGAAATTCGAGCACTAAGCCGCCCGGCGTTATTTTCGTCGTAGAAATCTAAAGGCAGAGCGAATAGTTTTTCTTGAGACTTGCGATAGTGATCTCGCCGAGACCGAAACACAACATCCCAATGAAACCAGTGGCCAACCCAGGGTTGAATCGGCGCACGCCCCACTGTCACTAAAAATATCGCTGCAACCAGAAGCGCTAACGTCAGGGGTACGCCTGCCTGTAAACCTGTAATTTGCGCAACTATGATCACTAGCTTTTGTACCGGAGCATCAATAGGTTGCTGCGATAAAACATTTAGCAATTGCCCCAGCGCATAGGGCGACACTAAATCAATGACTTCGAGAGCGCTGCTGGCTGACATTGAGAAGACAGCACGGCCCCAATAGGGCCGGTATAGCTCTACGCGCATACGTTAGGACATTGCTTGAACGCAGCATCCACACAATCTCGAAAGTTCTCAAACTCATCCAATCGCTGTCGCATCCAATTCTTCAGCACAAACCAC